>PEUE01000023.1:603-5869 GCA_002780785.1 Candidatus Portnoybacteria bacterium CG02_land_8_20_14_3_00_45_8 | reverse complement strand
AAATCAAAAATGTGAATCCCGTTTTTTGAGCTAAAAATATATTGCTCCATCTTGGGGTGCCAACGGGAAGTCCGGTGCCCAAAATGAACTCCCGCCTCAAGAAGCTCTTGGGCGGAAGGCAACTTAACCTCACCCTTGATCTGGGTTTTTTGCGTTTCCGTCATAAATTATATTGATTACTTACGAAAGCATTATATCCTAAAGTTTTTGGAAAAGCAAGCCCCTGCATCTTGCCAAAAACATATTTTGTGATAGAATAACCGAGTAATCGGCTAATCGTTTAATTCTCTATGAAAAAAGATATCCATCCGACCTATTATCCTCGTGCCCGCGCCACCTGCGCTTGCGGCAATACTTTTTTTGTCGGCTCAACTAAGCCGGAACTTAACGTAGAAATCTGTTCGGCCTGCCACCCCTTCTACACCGGCAAAGAGAAATTAATTGACACGGCCGGCCGCGTAGACCGCTTCCGCAAACGACAATCCCAGGCCAAGAAGCCCAAAAAGGCCAAGCGGGGCCGCAAATAATATTCTCCGATATGACCTTGAAAAGCAAAGGCATTATTATGGAAATTCGCGCCGGAGCGGGCGGCGATGAGGCAGCCATTTTCGCGGCTGACCTTTTTCGTATGTACACCAAATACGCCCAGTCCCAGGGCTGGAGTTTTTCAGTTATTGATTCAAACCGCACGCCAATCGGCGGCCTAAAAGAAATCAGTTTTGAAATCAACGGCCCGAACGTCTACGAACAATTAAACAACGAGAGCGGCGTGCACCGCGTGCAACGCGTTCCCAAAACCGAAAAAAACGGCCGGGTTCACACTTCAACCGCTTCAGTGGCTGTGTTGCCAAAAGTTGAAGCTACCGAAGTAAAAATCAACCCGCAAGACCTAAAAATTGATATGGCGCGTTCTTCGGGCCCCGGCGGACAAAACGTGAACAAACGCTCCACCGCTATCCGAGTCACTCACCTCCCCACCAACATCGTGGTGTTTTCCCAGACCGAGCGCTCCCAACCGCAAAACAAAGAAATTGCTATGGAGATCCTGCGCGCCAAGCTTTATGAGAAACAGCAGCGCGAACAACTTTCACAAATCAGCCAAGAACGGCGAGCGCAAATCGGCACGGCCGACCGCTCTGAAAAAATCCGTACTTACAATTTTTCCCAGAACCGCATCACCGACCATCGTCTGGGCAAAAGCTGGCATAATCTAGATACAATTCTGGATGGAAAACTGGACGCCGTCATTAAGGCCTTCAAAAAATCTAGTTCTTAAAAACCCTCAAAAAAATCAGGAGGGGAAAGGTCCAAGACAATTATTTTACTAATCTTGCCGGCCTATTCTCTTTTTTTCTGCTATCCCAGAAAATCTAAAGGACAGGACTGGCAACAAGCCGACTATGAGCGAGCCATCAAACAAGTCCTTCAAGCAGCTCCTGATGCCCGGCCCGCAGTTTGGCAAAATTACTCGCCGAAGCCGCTGGCAGCGCTATTCCCTAAAAATATTCTTAGCCGTCGTCATTATCTTAATTGCCGCCGGCTTTGGCTATTTTTATCAAGACTTAAAAAACCGCCAAGCCGTGCTTCAGCCGGTAATTGAAGATTTAAGACAGCAAGTTGCCTCGCCCCCTGCCAAACCCAGCGCTCCAGACACTTCTGTCAATACCAATACACCGCAAGTCAGCCAACAAAATAGCGACCTTGTGGTCACGCTGGCCAAGGGCAATGGCCGAACTCACGCCGCTCGAGCCGCTTTAAAGGAATACCTGAAAGACAAACCAGAATTAAAAAATAAGCTGCGTCCCGAACACTTAATTTATTTGGAGGACTTAATCCAGAAACAAACTCCGTCCCCCCAAGTTTTGCACCCGGGCGACACAATCACGTTTTCCGCCAACACCATGGCGAACGCCCTGAACAACGCCCAGCAACTAACCGACGCGCAGCTGAATAATTTAAGCAAATACGTTCCTCTAGTTCCTTCGTTGATGACTCCGTGAAAATAAAAAACCAATAGTTTCATACACTGGACTATTGAACTATAAAATTTATCATTCCGTAAACCCAATCCAAACTAAAAACCGCCCTGCGACAGGGCGGTTTTTAGTTATTTAGCAATAATATCCAGCTGACTCTGAATTACTCCGGCCAGCTCCATCACCTGGTCGCCGTAGAAATAATAAGTCGGGCTATTCCAGCGCTTGCCGGCAAAATAAATCTGCGCCGCTTTCCACTCCGCGCCGGGCGTTTGAGCGTTGGCGCCGGCCTGCGCCATTTTAATGCCGGCGGCCACAAAAGCATCCTCAATATCCCAAGGATTTGGCGGGTCGTGGCCAGTCAACTGCGCCACCCGACTTTCGTAGGCCAGCCAAACTGAAGGCAAAAATTGCGCCGGCCCCATGGCTCCGCCCCAGCCATAGCTTGGTTTTCGCGAAACCGCCATTTTATCAGGGTCAAAACCCAATTTTTCACAAATTGTCACAAAGGCCTGCTTGTCTCTGGTGTGCATATCGCGACGCCAGGAACCAGTCCCCACCCGCTCTCCCCAGCTGGACTCTTTTTTCAACACCGCCAACAAAAACGCCGGCCGCACGCCAGTCAAACCACCGGCTTGTTTGGCATATTGATAGGCCTGATAAAGAGGCATAGAAAGACCCACTCCTTCCAAAAGATACAACTGCTGGCGAATGGACTCCGCATCGGCCTTAACTTTATTTATTAATTTTGTGTAATTACTTTCCTGTCCCTTGGTTTGCGCCAGTAAGTTCTTTTTTTCATCCTGCTGGCCAGCCAGCGCCCGAGCTTGAATTTGCTGCAGCACTTTTAGACCATTTAGCTCCTCCCGCTTATCCTCCAGCGCCGCCTTCTCATCTTCCAAGCCAACTTTCATTTGCCTAATATTTACCATGCTTTCTTGAATCTTTTCCTGAGCCGCTTCCAGTGAATTCATTTCATCAAAAATATCAGATAGCTTGTTATTGCTCAATACCATTTCCAGCAGCCCTCTTTCGTCATATTCATAAAGCGCTCTCACACACTCGCCCAAAATTTCTTTTTCCCGATTAAGTTTCGTCTCCCCCTGGCTCATGGCTAGATTTTTATTGCCGATTTCAACCTCGGTCTGCCGAATAGCTAAATTAGTTCTTTTAACTTCCAGCTCCGACGATTTTATTTTGCTGTCAAACAAAGAAATTTCCTGCTTCAAACTCTTGCCCTGCTGTTGCAATTCCTGAATGTTGGAACGATAGCTATCAATTTGCTGCTGCAATTCATTAATTTGCTGTTTTAGGTCCTCTTTCAAACCATCGTTAGCCGCTGCCGCAGCCGTCAAAGAAAATCCCAGCCAGCAACCAAAAAACCACAAAACAACGAATGCGTGTCTTGTGGTTCTGTTTATTCTTTGCTGACTAAAAAATTTTGTCATTTGAAAAGCTGGGTCAACAAAAAATTTACATATTGTTAATCTGTTTCGGCTAGCGACGGGGTTTTTATGCCTTCTCTTTCTGTTCGGCTTTGGGTTCGGCCTCCGGCGCAGCAACCGCTTCCGCTTCTTTCTTTTCTTCACCCACCACCTTGACTTCTCCAACCTCTTCAGCCGGCTTGGCTTCCAAGTCAACCATTTCTTTGTCGGAGCGCGGCGGCGCAACCATGGCCACTAAATCATCGGGGTTAGCTAAGACCTTCACGCCGTTTCCCACTATCAGGTCGCTAACGCGAATTTTATCCTCAAAAGTATTTAAAGACGAAATATCAACAGAAATTTCTTTAGGCAAGTCCTGCGGCAAGGCCTCAATTTCCAACTCCTGCAATGCGTGCACCAGCACTCCGCCTTCGGCTTTAATCGCCGCCGACTCGCCCGCAAAAACCAGCAGAATTTTGGCCTTTATCTTTTCATCCATTCTCACCTCGTAAAAATCAACGTGTATCGTCTCGCCTTTCAAAGGATCGCGCGCCAAGTCGTGAATTAACACATTATGATTTTTGCCGTCCAAGACCAGATGAATCAACGTGGTTTCACCGGTTTGCTTAAAAAGCTTGGCAAAGTCCTTAGCGTCAATGGACAAAGACAGCGACTTGATGCCATGGCCATATAAAACAGCCGGAATTAATCCGGAGTTTCTTAGCTGTCTAACTTTTTTACCCGTTATTTCGCGGGCTTGCGCCTTAAGCTCCAAAGTCATAATAAATAATCAATTAACAATCAACAATTAACAATATATCATAATTCTCAAAAAAAACAAGCCCGTTCCTTAAAAAGAGATTCAAATCCATTGTTTTTTGTTGATTGCTTATTGTTAACTGACCTTTATAATCTGCACCGGGCAAATCTCCACCGCTTCAGCGGCGCAGCCGGGTGCGTCAATTTCCAGCTCCATATTATCTCCCACCTTCTGGCCGCCCTTAACATCCGCCAGGCCATCGTCGGCCATATCAAAATATTTCTGGCAAACCGCCGCGCAACTACCGCAGCCAATGCATTTTGAACGCTCTTGTATAATCTTCATAGATTTTGAGTTATTCTTCCGCCCATGCGAAAAATTTTGTCAACCAATCGTGATGAACGAGGCGTTAAAAATCGCGTGTTGTGGTGGGGCCCCAAGCGTCAGCTTGGGGCGTTGTGGATAGCGATTTTAGCTGAGTGAATCCGATTGGGTCAAAATTTTATCGCCGGGCGCAGTTTTTACGCCACTTTTTGCTGCCAAAAAGTGACAAAGAATTATTTAACTTGCGTTAATGGCGCCTCGCCAGACAATACGGCTATAATATTTTTAGCCGCCAGCTCGCTCATCGCGCCTCGCGTCTCTTCGGTAGCCGAAGCCGTATGTGGCGTCAACACCGTGTTTGGCAACTCGGCCAAGCCCGGCGCCATAGCCGGCTCATTTTCATAAACATCCAAGGCCGCGCCTTTGATAACGCCGTTTTTCAACGCCTCAACCAGCGCCGCCTCATCAATAATCGGACCGCGAGATGTATTTATCAAATAAGCGCTCTTTTTCATCATCGCGAGACGTTCGGCGCTGATTAAATGTTTGGTTTCCGGAGTCATCGGCACATGGATTGAAACAAAATCTGAGTCCTTCAACAAACTATCCAAGTCCCTATACTCCAGCTTTAATTGCTTTTCAAGCTCTTCGTTGCGCTTGACATCGTAATAAACCAATTTCATCTTAAACCCGTCGGACATTCGCTGGGCGACATCCGCCCCTATCCGGCCAAGCCCCACCAGCCCCAGGGTTTTACCGACCAAATCATTGCCCAAAAAAAG
>PEUE01000023.1:0-344 GCA_002780785.1 Candidatus Portnoybacteria bacterium CG02_land_8_20_14_3_00_45_8 | reverse complement strand
AGCGACAAAATTGCATCCGCGCCCTTAACTTTTTGCAATAACTGCTCGCGCGGCAAAACGCCGTCAAAATCACTGACTTCAACCTCAAAATTCGCCTCCCTTAACAACTTAATTCCGCTTTCGGGAATCTGTCTCGTCACAAAAACTTTTGGCATAATTTTTAAATTAGTTAAATAATTATTCTTTAACTATCTTTTCGGCCTCAATATAAGGAATATTATTGGCTGTCTTTTTAACAACACCGGTGATTGATAAAATTTCACCGATACTTTCGTTCTCACTGGGACTCACTCCAGCAGGCAACGCCGCGCCGGTTATAGTCAGGCTTTGCTCTGCCTTTTTCT
>PEUE01000040.1 GCA_002780785.1 Candidatus Portnoybacteria bacterium CG02_land_8_20_14_3_00_45_8 | reverse complement strand
GAGAACGTAATTATCGGTCGTTTAATTCCGGTGGGTACGGGTTTTAAATTGAAAGACAAGGAAGAGGAATAGAAGCGCATAAAATTGATTTTTAAGACCCCGCCATGGCGAGGTCTTTTTATTCACAATTAGCGCTTTGCGGGGTTAGCTGGAAGTGGTATAATAAATATGTCTTACTACTGCTTTTTGTGTCGGTAGCGTGAAAAATTAAACAGAAAAAATATCAATGGCTAAAAAATTTAAGGGGAGGAATGGCAAGCGTTTTAAATTGGAACTGGACGATGAAACCAAAAAAGGTATCACCGCGATATTGCTTTTAGTGTTGGCGCTGATTGCGGTGCTAAGCGCTTTTGGTTTGGCGGGAAGCGTTGGCAATTATTTTTATAAAGGCCTCGGAGTGTTGTTTGGCTGGGGCTTTTTTATGGTGCCGCTGGGGCTGGTAATTATTGGCGTCTTGCTCCTGCAGTCATTGCATAAAGACATCTACGGCGCGCCGTTTTTTGGCGTTGGCCTTTTTATTTTAAGCTGGCTGGGTTTGCTGCAGCTTTTTGTTATCAATCAGCCGCTGGAAGCCACGCGCGGCGGCGGCTATATTGGTTTTGCTTTAGCTTATCCGCTCAAAGAGTTTTTTGGCATTTACGCTTCCTATATTATTTTAATCGCCCTAATAATCATTTCGTTGTTGGTGGCATTTAATTTTTCGTTGAAAAATCTGATGGCGAAAATTGCCGCTTGGCGTCAGAAGCGAGCCAGCGGTCAGCTAAAAGTGACGGACGGCGGCAAAAAAGTTGATGAAGAATCAACTTTGGACTCTTTTATGAAAAAGATTATGCCCACGCCCGGCTTTAAGGTAAAAAATTTAGGCGAGCAGAGCAAAGAAATGTCCAAGTCCGCAGAAACAGAAAAAGGCCAGCCAGGCAAGAAAGACGACTTTTTATTGCTGCAAAGCAAAATGGTGATGGCTAATTATAAATTCCCGCCGCTTGAGCTGTTGGAGCCCGACTCCGGTGAACCGACCAGCGGTGACATTAAAGCCAATGCCAATATTATCAAACGCACACTGCAGTACTTTGGTATTGATGTGGAAATGGCGGAAGTGAATATTGGTCCAACGGTCACGCAATACACTTTGCGGCCGGCGCAGGGAGTGAAATTATCTAAAATCACTGCCCTTAGTAACGATTTGTCGATGTCTTTGGCCGCTCACCCGATTCGTATTGAAGCGCCAATTCCTGGCCGCTCGCTCGTTGGTATTGAGTTGCCTAATAAGGCCGTGACCAAGGTGAGATTGCGCAATTTGTTGGAGCAGTCCGAATTCCGCGAAGACCATAAGATGTTAACGCTCGGCTTAGGACGCGATGTGGCCGGTATGCCGGTGTTTGCGGGGCTGGAACGTATGCCGCATTTGCTGATTGCCGGTGCTACGGGTACAGGCAAGACAATTTGTTTAAACGCCATTATTACCAGCTTGCTTTATCGCCAAGTGCCCAATTTTTTAAAACTTATTTTGATTGACCCCAAGCGCGTGGAGTTTCCGGTTTATAACGGCTTGCCGCATTTGTTGACACCCGTTATTGTTGATGCGGCAAAAACAATCAACGCTCTGCGCTGGGCGGTGGCCGAAATGGAAAGGAGATTTGAAATTTTATCAGCTGTCCAGGCGCGGGATATTATTAGCTATAACAAAAAATATGTTGACGGCAAGATTGAAGAGCCCTTGCCGTATATCGTCATTATTATTGATGAGTTGGCTGATTTGATGGCTTCACACGGTCGCGATGTTGAAGCGGCGATTGTTCGTCTGGCCCAGATGTCGCGCGCCACCGGCATTCACTTAATTTTAGCCACTCAGCGGCCGTCGGTGGAAGTTATTACGGGTTTAATTAAAGCCAATATTACCTCGCGCATTGCTTTTCAAGTGGCCTCGCAAGTTGACTCGCGCACTATTTTGGACGGCGCGGGAGCAGAAAAATTGCTGGGCAACGGCGATATGTTATTTTTGTCGGGCGATACGGCCAAGCCCCGGCGCGTGCAGGGCACTTTTGTTTCCGACAAGGAAGTGCGCAAAGCCGTTGAGTTTTTAACTAAACAAATTGAGCCAGATTATTCCGCTGATGTCACGCAAAGCCGCACGGCTCAAGGAAATCTCTGGAGCGGCGGTGGAGATAGCAATGCAGATGATGATTTATATGAGTCGGCCAAAGAGATAGTAATTCAGAGTGGCAAGGCCTCGGCTTCTTTGTTGCAAAGGCGTTTACGGGTGGGCTACGCGCGGGCCGCTCGGCTTCTGGATATGTTGGAAGATAACAGCCTAGTTGGGCCGGGCGATGGCGCCAAGCCCCGCGACGTGTTGGTGGGCGAGGCAAAAAATATTCCGGGCGTGCCCAAGGTGGGAGAGAATGACGAGGAGGTGTTGGAGGACTACTAAATGCATATTAACATCTAAACATTTTAACATTTAAACATAAATATGCCGGTATTTTCAGAATGTTTTTATGCTATGCTAAGATGTTTGCATGTTTTTATGTTTTAATGAATCATGGTTTTTACCTCGAAAAAGGTTGAGTTGCCTAATTTTGGCGAGCGATTGAAAAAGTTACGAGAGGAGGCGGATTTTTCTGTTCAGCGCGCCGCCCATTTGCTGAATATCCAGGCCAAGTATCTGCAGCGGCTGGAGAGCGGCGAAATGGAAAAGTTGCCGGCGGATGTTTACAATAAAGGTTTTTTGCGCCGTTACGCCAAACTCTTGGACGCGGATCCGGAGGCGTTGGTTGAGGAATATGAAAAAGAGGCCAGAATTGCCCAACATTTAAGTCAAGGAAAAGTCCATCAGGCCCTGCCGTATTTGCGCGGGCGCCGCTTCATCATTACGCCCCGTTTCTTTACCGCCGTGCTGGGGCTTTTTATTTTATTAGTGGTTGGCGGGTATCTGTTTTATCAGTTGCATTTTTTAATCAGTCCGCCGCGCCTGTCGATTTTTGAACCAGCCGAGGACTTAACGACTGATCAGGCGTCGTTAATTATTAAGGGTCAGGCGGAGCGGGGGGCGCAATTGACAATCAATGGTCAGGTAACTTATATTGATAAAGACGGAAATTTTGAGCAACCGGTTAATTTAATTCAGGGAATAAACTCCATAAAAATTGAAGCCGCCAATCGTTTTGGCAAGAGCCGTTCGGTGGTAAGGCAGATAATGTTGCGATAAATCATTTAAACATTCAAGCATATAAGCATTTTAACATTCAAGCATTTTAACAAAGAGTATCTGTATTTATGTTAAAATGTTTCTATGTTTAAGTGTTAAAATGGAGCATGACAAAACAACAAGCCGGAGGGGAAAAAGATGAGAAAATGAAAGCGCTGGAAATAGCGGTGGAAGAGATTAAGGATAAGTTTGGCGAGGGGGCAATTATGAAGCTGGGCGAGGCCAAAAGGGTGGACGTGGATGCTATCCCGACCGGCTCTATTTCGCTTGATTTGGCTTTGGGAGTGGGGGGGATGCCCAAGGGTAGGGTAATAGAGGTTTATGGGCCAGAGTCCAGCGGAAAAACGACTTTGGCGCTTCACACCGTGGCTCAGGCGCAAAAGAAAGGCGGACTATGCGCGTTTGTTGACGCCGAACACGCCCTGGACCCAGAATACGCCAAACGTATTGGTGTGAAAGTGGATGACCTGTTAATTTCCCAGCCCGACACCGGCGAGCAGGCCTTGGATATAGTGGAAAGTTTGGTTCGTTCGGCGGCGATTGACTTGATAGTCGTTGACTCGGTGGCGGCGTTAACTCCGCGGGCGGAAATTGAGGGCGAGATGGGCCAACAGCATATGGGTTTGCAAGCGCGTTTGATGTCGCAGGCCCTGCGAAAATTGACGGCTATTGTTGCCAAGTCCGGCACCTCGGTGCTTTTTATTAACCAGATAAGAATGAAAATCGGCATAATGTTTGGCAATCCGGAAGAGACGCCCGGCGGCAAAGCGTTAAAATTTTATTCCTCGGTTCGCTTGGATGTTCGCCGCACCGCGCAGATAAAGCAGGGTGACAATATCATTGGCAATCGCGTGAAAGTAAAAGTTGTTAAAAACAAAGTAGCCGCGCCTTTCCGTATCGCCGAGTTTGATATTATGTACAACAAAGGTATTTCCTATGAGGGGGATGTTGTTAATACCGGCGTCAAATATGGCGTGGTTGGCAAGAGCGGTTCTTGGTTCACTTACGGCGATGCAAAGCTGGGACAGGGGATGGAAGCGTCCAAGGCATTCTTGATAGAAAATCCAAAAATCACGGCGGAAATTGCCAAGAAAATAAAAGACGAGGCGAGCAAGGAAGTTTTATAGAAAATTTTAGTATTCTACTCTTGTAATAAATTGTGGATAACTTCTAAAGAATGGCTTATTTGAGCCATTCTTTTTATATTTGACAGACCAAATGGTCAGGGTATAATAAAAATATGAGGGAAAATGTAACTGAAAAACAAAAAAATATCTTAGAAGCCATTTATAATAGCATGAATTCTTTTGGTATGCCTCCGACATTGGCAGAATTAAGGCAATACATAGGGGTTCAATCAAATCAGGTAATTTTAGATATTTTAGAGGTACTTGAAAAAAAAGGACTTATTAAACGAGAAGCGGGAAAAATAAAAAGAAAAACAAGAAAAATAACAATTTTACCCTTAGGATTTCAAATTTTAGAAAAAGAGCAAAAAATTCCACTTTTGGGCGTGAGTTCTGCCAGTCCTTTTATTGAATCATTAGATACCAGTATTAACTGGTTTTCTCTACCTAGCACATCTTTGGAAAATAAAAAAGTAATGCAATCAAAAGAGGAGTTTTTTGCTATTCAGGTTCAGGGCGATTCAATGATCAACGTCGGAATAAATGACGGGGACAGACTATTGGTTAAGAAAACAAATGAGTTCAGGTCCGGTGACATAGTGGTGGCGCGGTGCGACGATGGCACAACCGTAAAAAGATTTATTGCCGAAAGCGATGGCCGCGCTTACTTGCGACCGGAAAATCCGGCCTATGACAACATGCCTATTTATGAAGAGATGATTTTTGAGGGAAAGGTAATTTTAAATTTAAGTCAAATAAAATAATATGGCCGACGAAAAATTAACCAGTCAAATAGTGAATAAAATATTAAAAGACCCGTCAGTCCAGTACGGGTTAAAAGAATTTGACGGCATAAAAGCCGAGCAGGTTTTGGATATTTTTGAAAAAGAAAAAGGCAAGTTTTATTTAAAGTGTCTAAAAAGAGAAAAAGATATTTTAGTTTTAAACGAAGAAAAAAACTTATCTAAACCGGAAGAAATAATTCGCCAACTTTGGATTTATAAGCTGACTAAAAATTACGGTTATCCTTTGGATAGAATAGACCTGGAAAAAGACATTCGTTTTGGCCACGAAATACACTCTAAGGCGGCCGATATTATTATTTATCGCGAGGACAGAGAAACGCCATTATTAATTATTGAAACAAAAAATCCCTCCGAGAAAAAGGGGTTAGACCAATTAAAGACCTACATTAATTCCGAGGGCGCGCCGATTGGCGTTTGGTCAAATGGCATGGAAAAAGTCGTGCTATATCGCCCTTATCCCCGTGAATTTCAAACTTTGCGCGAGATTCCAAGAATTAATCAAACCATTGAAGATGTTTTGTCCGAAAAATTAACGCTTGATAATCTTCAAAAAAGCTACGATTTAGTTAAAATTTTAAAAATATTGGAAGAGTTGGTTTTGGCTGGAGCTGGCGTTGATTCTTTCACGGAAATTTTTAAATTGATTTACGCCAAGTTATATGATGAAAAAGAAGCGAGAAAAAGAGGTGGAGAAGTTTGGTTCAGGCAGTCCGAAAATACTAAAATAACTTTTGATACGATAAATA
>PEUE01000046.1 GCA_002780785.1 Candidatus Portnoybacteria bacterium CG02_land_8_20_14_3_00_45_8 | reverse complement strand
AAATTATTTTTATCAAAAGCCACGGCGCTCATGGCCGGAAAAGCGGCGACCGATGTTGTGCCAGAGCCCAAAAAGGGGTCCAGTATGGTATCCCCCTGGTTTAGTGAATAATTTAATAAACCAAGCCGGAAGCTCTTTCGGAAATACCGCGCTATGCTCTTTGTTCGATGTTTCGGTAGCCATAATTAAAACATTAGTGGGATATGCCATCTCTCGACCTACCCATTTTGAAACATTTTTTCCAAAACCGCTCCCGACCTTTGAGTTGTCTCGTCTCTTATCCGTTTCGCTAAGATTTTTAAGCCGAGTTTTAGCCCAATCGCCCATCGGAACCATTACTCCATCTTGATACATATTAAAATCTTTTTGTTTATTAAATTGCAATAAACGTTCCCAGGCATCACGGAATCTATTTGGCCATTTTCCTGGAAAACAATTTTTTTTATGCCATATAAATTCTTCGGTCCAAAGCCATCCTTGTTTTCTCATTTCCATTATCAATTCCATTACGTATGTATGCCTCTCGCCCTCAACAACTTTTTCTTTAATATTCAAAATAAAAGTTCCTTTGGGGTTCAAAACGCGTAAAAACTCTTTTGTTTTCGGTAAAAACCATTTTACATAATCATTGGGGCCGATGCCTCCGTAAGTGCCTTTTCGTTGGTCGGCATAGGGCGGTGAAGTGATTATTAAATCAATAATGTTATCGGACAGGGTTTTTAATGTTTCTTGACAATCACCAAGAATTACGTCGGCCCTAACTTTTTCCTTAAGGTTTTGAGTGAATAAATTTAATTTTTCTACAGTTTTAATTGTCATAATCATTTTTTAATCAGACACTATTCTACTTCCCCACCCCCGCATAAATAACATTGGGACTGCGCGGGTCAAACGCGATAACTTTTATGATTTTTCGCGTGGCGACCGGATGCACGGTCCAGCTCTGGCCGTTGTCTTTTGTCCGATAAATAACATTGCCGGCAGCATAATATAGGGCTGATGAAATTGTCGGGTCAAGTGTTAGAGTGGCAATAGTCACGGAACTAGGCGGCGTAGCAATGGTCATTTTTTGCCAGCCCTGGCCGCCGTCGGTACTTTTTAACAAACCATCATCCGAGCCGATATAAAGGACACTGGGATTTTGATAATCAACCACCAAGGTTTTTATATTATCGGCTTCTTGGATATTCTTGAGTCCTTCCAATTTTTGCCACGACTGGCCTTTATCCGTGGTTTTATAAACTCCTCTCCGAGAGGTAGCCGCGTAAACTATCCGCGTATCGCGCGGGTCAACCTTAATGTCAACAATCACGTCGTCCAGCCAATTAATAATCCGCCAGCTTTTGCCGTAATCAACACTTTTCAGCAACCCGCCTTCGGCCGTACCCATATAAATAATCGCCGGGTCATAGGAATCAACTTCCACGGCAAAAACCGCGTATTTTTCTCTGGACACCCGATAAACCTCTTCCCAGTTCTTGCCCGCGTCGCTGGAGCGCAATAAACGGCCGAGATTATTCTGGTATACGCCGGCGTAAAGATTATTGGTATTTTTAGGGTCAATCGCCAGGTCATAAACATTGACTCGCTTATCCAGTGACAGGTTAGCGTCAACAATCGGATACCATAACTCACCGCCGTCCATGGTCTTATAAATTCCCTCACCCTTGGTGCCCAAATAAATAATTTGCGGATTTTGCGGGTCCAGCGCCGCCGCCAGAACGCTCGCACTAGCTATGTCCTGATTTTTAGAAATTTTCACCTTCTGCTCCCAGTTCTCCCCTCTATCAATTGATTTAAAAACTCCTCCGTCGTTAGCGCTACCGCAACCAAAAGGAAAAACCGCCAAGCTAGTTGAAAGAAATACCGGCGCCACCAAAAAGGTTAATAATTTATCTTTGCTTATCATATTTTTAACATCAGTACCTCCAGCGCCAAGCGGGCGTTGAAGCTGGTATTGCTTAAAATGGTTTTGGTCTTTTGAATTTCACGACAGGCCCTAACCAGCTGGTTTGTTTGATACTTTGGACGTTCGGCTGAATCACCAATCATCAAATCGGGTCGGCCGCTGGATTCCAGCACCCGGTCGCGCAGCCAAACCAACCATTGCGCTAAAACTTCTTGGGTCTGGGGTGTATTTTGAGCCAACTCTTGAGCCCGAGCAAAGCGCCAGGCCAAATCTGATTTTAAAAGTTTTTCTAGTTTCTCTAAGTTCTTTTCCTGTTCAGCTAAAAAATCGGGTTCGGTTAATAATTTAATGGCTCGCCCTGGCTGACCGGCAGCTAACTTAACCGCTTTTTTAAAATCCGTTTTTTTCTTACTAAGCGCCTCCAGTCCCGCGGTAATTTCCCGTTCCGGCACCAACCCGAACTTGATTAGCTGACAGCGCGAAATAATCGTCGGTAAAATTGACTGCCAGGCAGAACTTATTAAAATGATAATGCTTTGGCCGCTCGGCTCCTCCAATGTTTTCAAAAAAGAATTAGCCGCTTCGGAGCTTAAAGCCGCCGCCTCTTCAATAATCGCTACTTTATATTGAGCGCCGTAGGAACAAAGAGCTAACTGATGCTGCAGCGCCCGAACTTCATCAATGCCGATTTCCTTGCTTTTCAAAACGTCCCCTTTTAGAAACTGGGGCGGTGACAGAACAAAAACATCCGGGTGCTGATTTTTGGCAATATCCAAACAGCTTTTGCACTGGCCGCAAGCCCGGTTTTGATTTTTATCCAGCACCTTAAAAGAGGTGCTGGATTTATTTTTTTCGCACAGCAGCCACTTAACAAATTCCAGCGCCAGTGTCGTTTTCCCAACCTGCGCCGGTCCGACAAACAAATAAGCGTGCGCCAATTTATTTTGTTTGGCGCTTTTTTGCAAAAAATCCCAAATTCGTTGATGGCCGATTAACATAGCTTTATTCTCTATTGTAAGCAAAGCTTAAAATTGCTTCGCTCGGTCGAAATGAAAATAAATTTTCATTTCCCCCTCACTATCAATTATAGCCCACTTTTTCAACAAACTCCATAAATTCTTTTCTAAACCTGATCGCAGAGAATTTTTCCGCCCATTTGCGGATAACTAGAGGACTATAATGCTCCAAATTAGCGCGCAGTCGTCGAACGCCATCAGCCAGCACTTCGGGCGTGGCTGCTTCAAAAAACTCACCGGTCATACCCGGCAGTATCGTTTCTTCCGCCCCGCCAGCTTTAAGCGCCAGCACCGGTTTGCCCCAACCCATGGCTTCCACCGGCGCAATGCCAAAATCATCTTCGCCCGGAAAAATGAAAGCTAAACAATTTTTATAATAATCCGCCACTGCTTCATCCGTCTGCCAGCCCAGAATTTTAACATTGGACTTAGCCATTTTCATCAGCCGTTTTTTCTGCGACCCCTCGCCAATAATAACCAGCGGCAAACCCAGCTTATTAAAGGCCTCTACCGCCACGTCAATTCTTTTATAGGGAGTCAACTGCGACACAATCAAAAAATAATCTCCCGGCGTCTTGGTTTGCCAGTCCGCCGGCAGGTTAACCGGCGGGTAAATAACTTTGGTCTCTTGCTGATAATGTTTGATAATTCGCCGAGCGGTGGCTTGAGAATTAGCCACAAAATAATCCACGCGCCGGCTGGCCGCTCGGTCCCACAAACGCAAATAGTTTAAAAAAATCTTAACAACAACTCGGCTGATAACTCCCAGGTTCTGCTGACATAAATACTCATAAGAGTAGTCCCATAAAAACCTGGCTGGGTTGTGGCAATAATTAATGTGCCAGGTCTTGGGCCGTGTTACCACGCCCTTGGCAAAGGCGGAGGATGAAGAAATGACCATGTCAAACTCGCGCAAGTCAAAGGTCTCCGGCGCTATCGGCAAAAAGGGCAATAAATATTTAGGACGCGACCGCCACCACCGAGGGAATTTTTGCAGGAACGAAGTTCTGACGCGCTCCGCCGGAAAATGCTGTTCCATCTTGTCTTTATCATACAAAAAAGTGTAAATCGGCGCTTCGGGAAATAAATCCGCCAATTCTAAAAGGACCCTCTCCGCTCCTCCGAAACGAGTCAGATAATCATGAACTAGTGCTACTTTCATACAAAGCCTTACGGAATTACAGATTTTTACGGATACTACGGATAAAAAATATCTGTAAAATCAGTACCTATCCGTAATTCCGTACGGTAAAAAACATCATTTGCCCAATAGAATACTCAGGGTCTCTCGCGCGCATTTCTCCCAGTCAAACCGCTTAATATTCTCCCAACCCGATTGTCTTAGTTTATCACGCAAAACGTTATCGTCAATCGCCTGCTTTATCGCTTCAACTATTTGTAAGTTATTTCGCGGATTAACCAACAAAGCGCCCCGGCCGGTAATTTCTCTCAATGATGAGTTATCCGAACAAACTACCGGTACGCCCGCCACTTGCGCTTCCAGCACCGGCAAGCCAAAGCCCTCGTAAAAGCTCGGGAACACGAATAAATCAGCGTCGGATAATAATTGCCATTTTTCTTCCTCGCTGATATAGCCAAGTTCTATAATTTTTAGCTTTAGGTTTTTGATCTTAAATTTTATATCTTCGTACCCATAACCGCGCGCTCCAGCCAAAACCAGCTGATGCGGAATATTATATTTTTCTTTTAAAATTTTATACGCCTCCAGCAAACCCTGAATATTCTTTTTGGTCTCAACGCGACCAATATATAAAATATAAGGATCCTTCCCTGTCATCCTGACCCCGCCGTGGCGGGGGAAGGATCCCTCGCGAATGCAAGACCCACATTCGTGGGAGATTCCTCGGCCTACGGCCTCGGAATGACAAAAAGAAACCCCATGATGTACCACCTCAATTTTTTCCGATTCAGCCCCATATAGTTTTATCAAATCCTGCTTGGTATTGGCCGAAATAGCGATTATCTTAGCCGCTTGCCTGACCGCGTACTTGGTGCTCCAGCGCAAATACCGGCGATGCCATAAAGGATAATGTTCTGGAAAATATTCGTATTCCAGGCCATGAATAGTGACGATAGATTTTTTAGGCGCCAAGAACGGCAAAATGTGCACCGGAATAAACAAAATTTCCGGCGAGCACCATAACATTTCCCAGGCCAGACGAATTTGCGTCCACAAAAACGGCAACGGCCAGTATAAAATTTTTATTTCAAAATTATCCGGTAAGGGTAAATCAAAGATTCTTTTTTCAGTATTATTGTTCGAGTGTAGCGCCAAAGGCGCGAAATCGAGAACTTTGCCGTCTGACTTCTCGACTCGCTTCGCTTCGCTCGAAGAATAACCCTTACTTCTTGGTAAATATAACAAAAACCGATGCTCGCGGGCCTCCGGAAGCATCGTTAAATGTTTGATCAGCTGATAGGTATATTCTTCAACGCCGGTACGCGGCTGTTTGAGCGCCGCCGCGGCGTTTATGCCAATGGTCATTTTTTACTCATTATTGACCGCTTATAAACTTCCAGATGATCCAGCGCAATGCCCGTGCCCTTAGCCACGCAAAGCTCGGGGTCATCAGCCACATAGCAGGGCACGCCGGTGGCTTTCTCAATTAAATTGGCAATGTTGCGGAGCTTGGCACTGCCGCCAGATAATATCATCCCCTTATCCATTACATCAGCCGACAACTCCGGCGGCGTTTCCTGCAAAACGCTTTTAACTGTCTGCACAATCTCGCGCAGCTGCTCGGCAATGGCTTCAGTAATTTCGTTGGTTTTAACCTCAATGTTTTTGGGTAAACCGGAAATTAAATCCCGGCCGCGCACCTCGGCAATTTCTTCTTCTTTTGGCGGCACAGGCAAAGCCGAACCAATGGCAATTTT
>PEUE01000064.1 GCA_002780785.1 Candidatus Portnoybacteria bacterium CG02_land_8_20_14_3_00_45_8 | reverse complement strand
TGGCATAGTTTGGATTCGTTTTATTGATACTTAATTATTGTATCAAACGTTTCCAAGCTATTGGGCTATTACGGAGCTCTTGACACGGCACATAAGGCGTGTTATGCTCTATGTGCCCCAATCAAAAACCTTAAGGAGGTTTAAGTAGTGAAGAATACTAAAATACTTTTGTTTTTGATTGTTAGTTTGATTTGTTTGGTTATTCTGTCTATCACGGCAGAGAGTCGGGCAAATATTGAAAGAAGCGGCCAAAAGATTTTTTCCCTGAAAACTCCTAAGGCAGTTAGGGGTTGGGCCAGCTGGTATGGTCCAGGTTTCCAAGGAAAGAAAATGGCCAATGGCAAGCGATATGATATGTACTGCGTTTCGGCAGCGCATCGGGACTTGCCATTAGGTACTAAAATTAGGGTCACGAATTTAGAGAATTACAAAAAAATTGTAGTTGTTATATTTGACCGTGGTCCTTATGTTCGTGGCCGAATCATTGATTTATCTTTCAAGGCGGCCAAAAAACTTGGAGCGTTAAAAGCCGGAGTTGTTCCGGTTAAAATTGAACTAATCTGATTGGGGCAAGCGGGGGGTCTAGCGCAAAAGCGTTGGACCCTTTTCATTTTTTAGTTGATACCGATGAAACAGAAACGTTTTCTGCACAAAGCATAAAGATAAAAAAAGGACTCATAAGTTTATTTTTAGGTCAACAAGAGAGCGCGCTGGTTCGTAAGACAGCGCCTGCTTAATCGACATTATTTACTAAACTCATTGAAATTGTTAAGATAAAATAAGAATATGACCGCTAATGAACTGCGCCAGCTTTATTTAGATTTTTTTAAGTCCAAGGGACACGCAATTATTCCTTCGGCTTCTTTGATTCCCGAAAACGACCCGACGGCGCTTTTTACCACGGCCGGTATGCATCCGCTGGTGCCGTATTTGATGGGCGAAAAACATCCAGCCGGGCAACGCTTGGTTAATTGTCAAAAATGTATCCGGACTTCTGATATTGATGAAGTTGGCGATAATCGTCACCTGACTTTTTTTGAGATGCTCGGAAATTGGTCGTTGGGGGACCCCTCGACTACGTTCGGGGCAAGTTATTTTAAGAAAGAAGCGATTGAGTGGAGCTGGAAATTTTTATTTGATAAAAAATGGCTGGGGATGGATCCGCAGAGATTATATGTAACGGTTTTTATGGGTGATAAGGAGTTGGGGTTGGCATCGGACGAAAAATCAATTAAAATCTGGCAGGAATGTTTTAAAAAAAATGGCATCACAGCCGAGGTTTGTCCATATAATACGTCAATCGGCGGCAATAGAAATTATCGGATTTTTCCCTTGCCCGCCAAAGATAATTTCTGGGGGCCGGCTGGCGCAACCGGGCCTTGCGGGCCGTGCACCGAGATGTTTTATGATGTGTCGCCGGAAAAAGGCGCATTGCGGAAGACCTTTGATGAAGAGATGAACGCGTTCCGCGTTATGGAAGTTTGGAACGACGTTTTTATGGAGTTTAATAAAAACTCGGCTGGGCAATATGAAAAACTATCGGCGCAGAATGTGGATACGGGGATGGGGCTGGAACGGACAATCTCGGTGCTCAACGGCAAGCAGGATGCTTTTGAAAACGAGCTATTTTATCCGTTAATTCAAAAGATTGAAGAATTGTCGGGGAAAAAGTATGGTATCAAAATAACCTCACCCCAACCCTCTCCTTTTGAAGGAGAGGGAGAAGACGTAACGCGGGCAATGCGGGTAATTGCCGACCACATCAAAGCCGCCACTTTTATTTTGGGCGACGAAAAGGGCTTAACGCCGTCTAATGTTGGCGCGGGCTACGTTTTGCGGCGGTTGATTCGGCGGGCAGTACGATATGGGAAGCAGTTAGGTATAAATGAAATTTTTACTTTTAAGGTAGCGGAAGAAGTGATAAAGATTTATCAGGATATATACGCGGAGTTGAGAAAAAATAAGGAGTTTATTGTGAATCAATTAGTCAAAGAAGAGGAGAAATTTTTAGAAACACTTGAAAAAGGATTAAAGGAATTTGAAAAGATGAAACCAAAATTTACTCCTCTTAGGCCTCCTTTTAAAAAATCTGGGCCAATAGAGTATGGTTGGAGCGGTGATGATTTATTTAATCTTTATTCTACATACGGATTTCCTATAGAGTTGAGCATTGAAGAAATGAAGAAATTATACGAAACATTTAAAGATGAAACAGGTATTGGAATTGTAAAATTGTCAAAAGACGACGAAGAAAGAATTCTCCATCAATTTCACGAAGCATTACAGGAGCATCAGGAACTTTCCCGCACCGCGTCAGCCGGAATGTTTAAAGGCGGGTTGGCGGACGCGAGCGAGGAAACGATAAAATATCATACCGCCGCGCATTTGATGCTGGCGGCGTTGAGAAAAGTGTTGGGCGAGCGCGTGGTGCAGAAGGGTTCAAATATAACGCCTGAACGCTTGCGGTTTGATTTTTCTCATTCGGAAAAAATGACGGCGGAGCAAATCAAAGAAGTAGAAAATATCGTCAATGAACAAATTCAAAAGGACTTGCCGGTGGTTTACGAAGAGATGATGCTGGATGAAGCAAAAGCCGCCGGCGCGATGGGCGTGTTTGAATCAAAGTATGGCGAGAAAGTGAAAGTGTATATGATTGGCGACTTCTCGACAAGCTCGAAGGATAATAATATTTTTAGTCGTGAGATTTGCGGTGGACCGCACGCCCAGCGCACAGGGATGCTTGGTAGATTTAAGATTACTAAGGAGGAGTCAAGTTCGGCCGGCGTAAGGAGGATTAAAGCTACTCTTGACTAGTTGACTAGTTGGCCTAGGAGGAGTTTTTTGATATACTTAAGGTATTAAGAGCATCAAAAAATGGCCAAGGTTTTTAAATTGAAACCTGAAGAAGAAATAACCTCGGTAATTGAGCGTCTGTGGGAAACGGGCGAAGAGGAGGTCTTTTTGGTTGCGCCAGCGGGCAGTGCGTTGCTTAAAAATATTATTGGTTTGAAACTTCTTAAGCGCGAAGCGGAGCGGCTGGGTAAAGAGGTGGTTCTAATTGCTAAAGATGAAGTGGGTCGGGAAATGGCTAAGCGAGTGGGGTTGGCCGCCAGGGTCTCTTTGCCTAAAAACAAGGAAATAGAAGAAGAGGAGGAAAAAGTATTTAAGGAAATGCCGCCGCAAAAATTTGAAACGTTGATGGAAGAAGAAGTGAAAGCTAAGCGGCAGGAAGTACCGCGAAAAGTTGGTGTAGCGGGTAGAACTCAAATGAGCGACATTCGGCCTAAGTCGGTGGTTGAGGCCTTAACCAGATTAGCAGAAGAGGTTGAGGAAGAAGAGGTAGAAGATGACTCTTGGAAAGAGACCGAAGAGGAAGCGGTTGAGTCAGGCAAGGGCTTTTGGGACACTGCTATGGAAAAAATAAAAGAAGTTAAGGGTATGCCTTTTGTTAGGGACGATGAGGCAAGAGTTGAGGAAAAAGAAGAGGAGGTGGCGGCGGAATTACCAGAGCCGGCTTTATGGGATGAGGATGAAAAAGAAACCGAGCCGGTTGAGGAAGAGCTGCCGCCAGTTCGTTTAATGGGTAAGCGGCAAGAAGATGAGGAAGAGCCGGAGAAGGATTCTTTTAGAAAGCGCAAAAAATCCAAAAAGTTTTTGACCAAAAATAGAAAGATGCTGACCATTGAGTTTTTTTCAACTAAATTTTTAGTGCTTTTTGGCGGAGCGGCGGTAGTGTTGGCGGCCGTAGCGCTCTATTTTATTTTGCCTAAAGCCGAAGTGGTGATTACGCCCAAGACCGAAGCGGTGGAGGAAGAAATAACTTTAATGGCTGACAAGGGGATTAGCAAAATTGACGCTACACAAAATCATTTACCCGCTCAACTTATCAGGGTGGATAAAAGAGAGACAAAAGAATTTGACGCCACGGGCCAGCGTCAGCTTAACGAAAAAGCCAGAGGCACAATTGTGGTCTATAACGAATTTAGCTCCAGCGCCCAAGGCCTAGTGGAAAAAACGCGGCTTGTTTCGGAAGATGGCAAGGTTTTTCGGACGACCAAAACCATCACTGTGCCGGGGGCTAAGATTCAGGACGGAAAAATTGTGGCGAGCAGTTTGAGTGTGGATGTGGTGGCTGACCAAGCGGGCGAGGAATATAATGTTGCCGCCGGCCGCTTTACTATTCGCGGCTTTCAGGGCACGCCTAAATACACCGCTTTTTACGGCATTTCTAAAACCGCTATGAGCGGCGGAGCCGCCGGAGTTGCCCGAGTGGTGTCGCAGGAGGATTTTGATAAAGCCCGAGCTGATGTTTGGCAAACTCTGCAGCCGTCGCTAGATAAAGAATTTAGAGCCCAAATTCCCAGCGGCTTGAAAATGTTGGAGGGCTCCTTTAAAGAAGAGGGCGGCGTTGCCGAATCCGTTCCCGGGGTTGGCAGCCGGGCGGATAAGTTTACTTTGACGCTTAAGGGGGCGGCAACGGTTTTATTGTTTGACGAAAAAGACGTGCTGGAACTTTTGAAAAAGAAATTAGGGGGTGATAAATTAAACGGAGATAAGCAGTTAAAAATTAACAACGATGGAATTGTTTATAGTGAGACGCAGCCGGATTTTACCAAGGGGCAGTTGAGTTTTAGGGCTAAAGTAAGCGGCAAAATTATCTGGCAGGTTGACGAGGAAGCGATTAGGAAAGAAATTGCGGGTAAGGACGAGGAAGCCGTTAAGCAGATTTTTAGCGGCCACGAAGAGATAGATAAAGCCAGGATGTCTTTTTGGCCATTTTGGGTGAGCGCTGTGCCCAGCAGCGTGGACAAGATTAAAATAAGCGAAGGTCTTGACTAACCCCCTAAAAGAATATAATATAGTTATACTAAATACGAATAGTGGCAGCTAAAGAAAAAGCAATTAGAAAATTTGGTCAGGTTATTGAAGCGCTGCCCAGCGTCACTTTTAAAGTGAGGTTGGATGATGGCCAGGAGATTTTGGCTCATCTTTCCGGGCGCATGCGGATGAACTACATTAAGGTTTTGGTAGGCGATAAAGTAACATTGGAAATGAGCCCTTATGATAACAAGCGCGGCCGGATTGTTTTTCGAGGTATGGGGCAGGAACTCCGACCAGAAAACAAGTAGCGTTTTTAGATAGAAATCGTGCTAAGCAAGCCGCCCCGCAGCTGCGGGGGGTCTCGTGAAATCAAAATCAAAGCGGGACTCAGGTGCGTTTAGCGCGTTTTGTTATGAAAAGAACCGTACGGAATTACAGATAAATACAGATGCTACGGATAAAATTCAAATCCGTAAAATCCGTACTAATCCGTAATTCTGGTAAGGAAAAGTTATGAAAGTTCGAGCATCAGTTAAGAAAATTTGTCAAAAATGTAAAATCGTTCGACGCAAAGGAAAAGTGCGGGTAATTTGTAGTGTAAAAAAACATAAACAACGACAGGGGTGAAATCATTTTAACATTTTAGCATTCAAACATAAGAACATTGATAAAAACGAGCCGGAGTTAGAGATTAAGGTTTATGTTTAAATGTTAAGATGTTTGTATGTTTAAATGAAATTTTATGCCGAGAATCGCCGGAGTTAATATTCCAGACAACAAAAGAATTGAGGTCGCGCTAACCTATGTCTATGGCATTGGACGGACTTCGAGCAACAAAATTTTAGCTCAAGCTAAAATTAATCCTGATGTTCGAGCGAACCAGCTTAAACCCGAAGAGGTCAATCGGCTGAAGGAAATTATTGAAAAAGGCTATAAAGTTGAAGGTGATTTGCGTCGGGAACGGATGAT
>PEUE01000009.1 GCA_002780785.1 Candidatus Portnoybacteria bacterium CG02_land_8_20_14_3_00_45_8 | reverse complement strand
CGCGCCGGATATGGCTAAGCAGACCAAATATTTGATTGAGCAAAAACTGCCATATGGCATCTACCATATTACCAACGAAGGGTTGCCCGTGACTTGGTACGGCGCGGCTCGGGCGCTGTTTATGATTTTGGGACGTAATGACATAAAATTGACGCCAGTGGCGGCCGATAAGTTTCCCCGTCCGGCCAAGCGGCCCAAGTACTCGGTTTTGCTCAATACCAAGCTCCTGCCGTTGCGTCCCTGGCCCAAGGCGCTCAAGGAGTTTTTGGGACGATAAAAAGCGACTGGTTGATAAGGCGCTTTTTTTATTTGACCCCAAGCCGCTTTGGGATTAGAATTAGAATAACAGAATAAATTTATGGAAAAGAGCCATGAATTTTCACGGAGGGCTCTGAGTTTAAGTTTAGCGATTTATCGGGTTACGGCTAGGATTCCCGAGGGGGAAGTTTTGGCTGGCCAAGTGCGAGAGCTTAGTAATGAAATCGCGGGCGATCTGGCAACGGGCGAGCTGGTCGCTGTGGATAAAAAGATTGCCCGTTTGCAGATATATTTAAAGATAGCTCAAGCGCAAAACTGGGTGGCGCCGATAAATTGGTCAACCTTGGATTTTGAATATTATAAATTAAAGCATGAGGTCAGTTTTGCATTATCGGATAAAGAGGTGGTGGAGAAGCTGGAAGCGCCAGATATTGTGTCGCACAATACAAAGAGAAGGGGAAAGCCAGCTATAGTCCATGGTAGTCAACCTGATCAGCTATCCGATAGGCAAAAAAAAGTTTTACAGATTATTCAGGATAAGGGTTCGGCTAAAATGTCGGATTTGCTTCCCCTACTGAAAAATGTGGCTTCGGAAAGAACTTTACGCAACGACCTTCAAAATCTGGTTAATGGCGGACTAATAAAAAAGCAGGGCTTTAAGAAGAGTGTTAGGTATTTTAGGGTATAATTTATCGGCAATATAACGGCAACTTGCAAAAAATCCGTTTTGCCGATATAATAGAGTGGTTTCTAAAAGAGAAAATTATGAATCCCGTTAGAAATTTTTGATTAGAACGGGATGATAAATAAAATTATCGGAGCAATAATTTTTTGATAGAGAGTATGATTATTAAAAATTTCTAACGGGATGAAAGGTATCATTTTGGCCGGCGGAACGGCAACGCGTCTATTTCCGCTGACCGCAACAACTTCAAAGCAGCTCTTGCCGGTGTATGACCGGCAGATGATTTTTTATCCGCTCAACACGCTGATTAAGGCGGGTATTCGAGAAATTTTAGTAATTATTGCTCCCGAGCACAGCGGTCAATTTTTAAATTTGCTGGGGTCAATTTTTAAAAAATACGGGGTGCGTCTTTTGTTTGAAGTACAAAAAGTGCCGCGCGGTTTGGCCGAGGCCTTTATTGTGGGAGAAGGATTTTTAGATGACGATAATGTCGCTTTGATTTTGGGGGATAATATTTTTGAAGATGATTTTACGCGTCAAATAAAAAAATTCAGGTCCGGCGGCCACATTTTTGCTAAAAAAGTTTCTGACCCGGAAAGATTTGGCGTGGTTAAATTTGACGCTCAGGGCCGCGCAATAAAAATTGTGGAAAAACCCAAGGACTGGCTAAGCGATTACGCAGCGACAGGTTTGTATCTTTATGACCATCGGGTGGTTGAGGCCGCTAAAAAATTGGCACCTTCAGAGCGTGGCGAAATAGAGATTACCGATTTAAACAATTTTTATTTGAGAAAAAAAGAATTGAAAGTGACAATTTTTGACGGCGAGTGGTTGGATGCCGGCACTTTTGATTCGCTGCTGGAGGCGGGTCGGATAGTTAAGCAGAAAAAACTTTATAAAAAGTTTCATCCGATAGTTAATAGGGCAATTGCCGAGTTCAATCTGGAGATGAAGAATATTTGTAAGAAGAAGTTAATTTAAGTATACAGATTTACAGATCAATACAGATGTACAGATAAGGTCGGGTAAAAAATAAACTTGATTTTATCTGTATATCTGTAAAAATCCGTAATCTGTAAGAGAGATGAAACCAATCAAAAAAGCGATTGTGGCGGTGGCGGGCTCCGGCACGCGTCTTTTGCCGGCTACCAAAGCCATGCCCAAAGAAATGCTGCCTATCGTTGATAAACCCATTATTCAGCTGGTGGTTGAGGAGTTAGTGGCGGCCGGCATTGAAGATATAATCTTGGTCACCAAGTGGGACAAAAAACCATTGGAAGACCATTTTGACCATAACTGGGCGCTGGGCGATGAGCTTAAAAAAGCCGGCAAAGAAGAACTTTGGGACCAAGTTAAAAAAATCTCCGAGATGGCCAATTTTATTTATGTCCGCCAAAAAGGACCTTATGGCAACGGCACGCCGGTGCTGTCGGCAGCTAATTTGGTTGATGACGAGCCCTTTGTGTTTGTTTGGGGAGACGACTTAGTTAAGTCAAAAATTTCTTTTTCCAAACAAATGGTTGATGATTATGCCAAGCACGGTCAGATGATGATTGGCGTGCAAGAGGTGTTGCCGGAAGACGTAGTGCGTTATGGCATTGTTAAACTCAAAGAGGGCACAATGGAAATTGAGGACATAATTGAAAAACCAACCATCAAGGAAGCGCCTTCGCGCTATGCTGATTTTGGGCGCATGATATTAAATCCAGATATTGTTGAAGTTTTGAAAAAAACGGCTCTGGGCAAAGGCAATGAGCTTTGGATAGTTGACGCCATTCGCGCTTACGTTAAGAGCGGCGGCAAATTCTTGGCTAAAAAAGTTGAGGACGGGGAGTGGTTGACCACTGGCGATCCGATGAATTATTTGAAGGCGATCTTAACTTACGCGATGGAGAGGGAAGACATTAAAGATGAGTTGGAAAAATTTATGAAAGAGATAATCTAATAAAATTTCTGAGATAAAAAAAGATATAAGAAACAAACACCAAGATACAAACAAATCACAATAATCAAATTCCAAGAGCCCAAACCGGCTTGATTATTGGATATTGAAATTTGAGATTTGTTTGGTTATTGTATCTTGTATCTTGCTTGTTAAGGTGGCTAACATTACCGAGCAACAATTTTTAGGTTTTTACGATCAGTACTCCGATAAGCTTTATCGCTATATCTATTTTCGTGTTGGCTCGGAAGAACTGGCCCAGGACTTAACCAGCGAGGTCTTTTTGAAGTCATGGGAATATGTTAATCGAGACAAGGCCTCCTCAAACAAGCAGTTGGCCAATCCTCGCGCCTTTTTTTATCAGGTGGCGCGCAATTTAATTACTGATTTTTATCGGCAGAAAGATAAGTCGCCATTGTCGCTGGAAGAGGTTGCCGATAAGGTCATTGCCGATAAGCAAGATGGTCCTTTGGAGCAGGCGGCAATTTCGCTGGATATGGAGTCGGTTAAAGCGGCCTTGGGCCGGCTTAACGAGGAC
Organism: Candidatus Portnoybacteria bacterium CG02_land_8_20_14_3_00_45_8; assembly: GCA_002780785.1. GTDB lineage: Bacteria > Patescibacteriota > Minisyncoccia > Portnoybacterales > GWB1-42-6 > PEUE01. The sequence goes on along the minus strand of PEUE01000009.1, from coordinate 2,271 downwards.
TATCGGGATATCGTTATTTGGCGATATCTGGACGAAATGGAGATTAAGGAGATAGCTCAAATTATGGAGAAAAGCGATGGGGCGGTGAGGGTATTGTTATCTCGGGCTCTGTCTAACCTCAAGGGGGTCTTAAACGGCCAATTAGAACCCCAAATAGCAGAGGAAATATCGGTTCAGGAGCAGGTGGCTGGCGAAGAGGCCGCTTAGGTGTAATATTTAGTCAGTTTTTGCGTCATCTTTAGTGATGCAAAAACAGAACTTAGTCCTGGAAGAGCAGGGCTTTTCCGAGATAATCAATCAAATACAAGTCCTCAAGAATGTCAAACCCAAAGAAAGTTGGGTTATTTCTTGTCGGGCTAAATTGGCCTTAAAGCTGGAAATGGAGCACAAGCGCGAGATGCTAACCAAGGACGCTTCGGAGCTCAGGGAGTTATTCACTTTTTGGCAGGCCTGGCAGCCCAAACGGGCTTTCCGACCGGCCTACGCCGTGGCGGTTGCTTTGGCAGTTGTTATGGGTGGCGGCGCGCTGACTTCTTTGGCCGCTTTGCAGAGTGTGCCCGGCGCCCCGCTTTATCCGGTTAAGATTGCTTTGGAAAGGACGGGCTTGAAAGTGGCGCCAACCGATAGTTTAAAAATGAAAATGCAGAAAGATATCGTTGGCAGCCGTTTAAGCGAATTAAGAGTGTTGGTTAAAAACCATGATTCAGCGGAAGTTAAGAATGAAAAAGTGGCCCAAGTGGTAGAGAGTATTCATCAGCAGCTAATTACCGATAAAGAGCAATTGCCTCAAGCCAATAAGCCCAATGGGTCTGAAAAATCACTGGCTGCGGCCAAAATAGTTAGCGCTCGGGCCGACCAGGTTAAAAAAGCCATTACCCAGGCCAAAGAGAAGTTGCCTAGCGAGGTGAATAGTAATTTGAGCGAAAAGTTAGCCGAAGTAACCGATATGGCTGAAAAGACCAGTATGCAGGCCCTGGAAATGATGATTGCTAAAAAAGAGCAGACGGAAGCGGATAAAAAGGATATTTTGGCTAAATTTGATGAGATTATTAAGGAGAAGGAGCTGGCGATTAAAACTCTAGCGGCAGTGGGCCAGCAAGCCAGCAAGGTAAAATCGTCTGCCGATAAGTTGCCGATAAACGCAGTGTTGATTAATCAGGCCGATGAAGCCGATGATTTACTGGGTAAGGTAGAAACAAGCGTGAAAAAAGAGGCCTTTGGCGCGGCCCTGGAGACATTAAAAACTCTGAACGAAATTGTTAAGGGAGCGGAGAAAATCGCGGAAACGGTTAAACAGCAAGATAAGGGTGTAATAGAGCTAAATTCCGCTAAAAATGCCACCAGTTCGGCCTTAATTGATTCCTCGAAATAAGGGGGGATTAATAAAGTTAACCGGTTGGACGTTGGTCCAAAATTGACTAAAGGGTAGTTATTTTATATACTTATTCCATAGAAAAAAAGACCATTTTTTGCCTTAAAACAAGGGCTTAGGTTCTTGTTTTTGGCACGGGATCAGAGTTAAAGGTCGACGGCATCCGGGGTTGAGATCCCCCGGCTGTGTCCGATTTTGTTTCCGGATGGCTTTTTGAAAAAAAGTAAAAAATCATTAAAAAATCAAGTTCAGGAGTTATTTCTATCTTGGCCCCCATTACGTCTCTGCCCTAGTTGGCAGCGGCTATATGCCAAAAAAGGGGGGTGGCAGATGGCTTAGGATCTTTCCTAAGACCCGCTTGTCCCGTTTACGGGATTTAGCAGGAAACCTCGAGGACACCTCGCTTTAAGCATAAGCTAAACGTGGGGGGCTCGTAGGTAAGAAAAAGCTCTTGAATTAAATCTTCCGTCAATTAAAGAAATTTAATTGACAGGAAAAAACCAAATAATTAAAATGAGTAAAAAATTACAAAAAGTCGTTTCCGCGACGGCCAGTGTGACCACTATTTTGTGGTTGTCTGGTATCGCGGCTCTGGCTCCAATGGCTGCTTTTGCTGCCACCATCAATGAAGGTGACATCATTAAGACCGCCACCAATCCAGATGTCTATGTTGCGAAATACGTCGGCGCAAAAAAGTTCAAGAGATTGATTTTGAACCCGACTGTTTTCAATAGCTATGGACATTTGAAATGGAGTAATTTAAAGACCGTGACGCAAGCGGAAATGGATGCTTTCACAACTTCTGATTTAGTGAGAGCTTTGGGTGACGCGCCAGTATACAAGTTGATTCCGAACGGCGATGTGGGTAGCAAACAATGGGTCAATATGACCGCCGAGGC
>PEUE01000033.1:7009-8803 GCA_002780785.1 Candidatus Portnoybacteria bacterium CG02_land_8_20_14_3_00_45_8 | reverse complement strand
CCAAAAGACCGCGCCTAGAGCGGCCAGTAAAATTATAGTTAGGATAATAAATAGAACTTTTTGCACTACTATTATTGTATCGCAGTTCACCTAGAAACTAAAGGCAGATTTTTTGAGCGATATTAATAGATAAGTGGCCAGGCCCACAACGGCCAAGAAGACAATAGCGCCCAGGAGTCCTCCCAGAATAATTAAAATTTCGTCACCTAGATTTTTTCTAAGTTTCTGCATTTTAGCGTATGCGAATGGCGCAAATTCATGCGAATTGCCGTGCCCGCCGATAACCAAAGCTGATTACTGGAATTACATTTATATTCTGCTTTAAGTCCGCGTTAAATGTATATCAGCTAATCATTATCGGCTTTGGCAGGCGCGGCGCACATGCGAATTTTTAATTTTGGTGTAAAAAAATAATCGTTTTAAACAAAGCGATTAATTCGGTAGCCCTACGGGGAATCGAACCCCGGTTGCATGGATGAGAACCATGTGTCCTAGCCACTAGACGATAGGGCCGTATTTGGGCGGGCAAAAACCAAGCGTCTTTACCTCGTGATTTCGCGAAGCGGAATTTTACGGGGCTAGACCGGACTAGACCTGCCCGCCATCGCTACGCGAAAGCGTTGGCAGGCGGGCGATAGCGGCAGAATTTATTTAAATTTAGCACGATTTTGAAGTTATTTCAACAGGGGAGCGATATAGCCGAGTTATCCACATTGACTTGTGAACGAATGTTCAATATACTGGATTTGTAATAATAATTGTAAAACTATGGATATTCAAAAAGCCGTTGCTAAAATCAGAAAATTTTATTATGAGCGTAAACGTTTGCCGTCGTATCGGGAAATAGCAAAGTTATTAAACTTTAAGTCCGTTAACGCCGCCTGGCGCGTGGTGAAAAAAATGATTGAACAGGGATATTTGGATAAGGATTCGCAGGGCAAGTTGATTCCTCAAAAGCTGGGGCATGAATTAAAAGTACTCGGCACGGTGGAGGCCGGTTTTCCCACACTGGCAAACCAGGAGGAAATTGATACCATTTCTCTGGACCAGTATTTGCTCACGCGTCCGGAAAAAAATTATATGCTTAAAGTCATTGGGCTTTCTATGATTGAAGCCGGTATTGCGCCCGATGATTTGGTAATTGCGGAAAAAGATAAAGAGCCGCGAAACGGCGATGTGGTTATTGCGGAAGTTGACGGCCTCTGGACGATGAAATATTTTCAGAAAAGAAACAAAGACATTGTGTTGATTCCGGCTAACAAGGACTACCCGTCAATTTATCCAAAGCACGAGCTTAAAATCGGCGGGGTGGTGGTGTCGGTGATAAGGAAGTATTATTAGTGGTTATTACGCTGGTAATTGCGGTGGATGGCTGAAAATGTTAAAATATTTGTATGAAAAACAGGACTCTATTCTTTGGTGATAATTTGGAAATTCTCCGGAAAAAGATTCCGGACGAAACTTTCGATTTGATTTATCTTGACCCGCCGTTTAATTCCAATCGCAACTACAATGTGCTTTTTAAGGAGGGGTTGCAAGATAGTCCGGCGCAGGTGCAAGCGTTTGAAGATTCTTGGCATTGGACTAAAGAATCAAAAGAAACACTGGAGTACTTGGCTACAAAAACCAACGAAAATATTTCTAATTTAATACTGGCTCTGGAAAAAAATATTGGGCACAATGATGTGTTGGCGTATCTAATTATGATGACTGCGCGGCTGATTGAGCTACGTCGGGTTTTGAAAAAAACAGGCAGTTTATATCTACACTGCGACCCGACCGCCAGCCATTATC
>PEUE01000033.1:6172-6890 GCA_002780785.1 Candidatus Portnoybacteria bacterium CG02_land_8_20_14_3_00_45_8 | reverse complement strand
CTTTAAAAATACACAAAGGAAGAAAGCAAAAAGCAACATTTATTGAGGGCAAAAGATTATCAAGGGACCAAAAAGAAGAATCTATTGGTACTCCCATTGCTGATTATTGGTACATCCCTGCGATTGCTGGTAATGCAAAAGAGCGCTTGGGTTACCCGACGCAGAAACCCGAAGAGTTATTAGAAAGGATTATTATAGCAAGTTCAAAAGAGGGCGATTTGATTTTGGATCCCTTTTGCGGGTGTGGCACAACTGTGGCGGTGGCGGAAAAACTAAGAAGAAAATGGGTGGGGATTGACATAACCACTTTGGCGATAAATTTAATAAAACATAGATTAAAGGATCAGTTCAGCTTGGGTTTTAAGCAGATATTTGTTGATGGGTTGCCGACTGACTTGACTGGCGCCAAAGAATTATTTAAAAAAGACCCGTTTGAATTTGAATATTGGGCGCTGGATTTAATAAACGCTATGCCTGCAAAAAGCAAGACCAAAGAAAATATGCGCGGAGCCGATAAAGGAGTTGACGGGGTGATAACCTTTCATAAAAATATTTTGAATGGTAATGGAAATGGTGCAAGCAACGGGAATGGCAAATGGGAATATGGAAAAGCTATTGTGCAGATAAAGGGCGGCGGAGTTCAGCGAAATCATATCGCTACGCTTAAAGGTGATCTTGAACGCGAAAAAGCGGACGCCGGTATTTTTATAACTTTAGA
>PEUE01000033.1:0-6142 GCA_002780785.1 Candidatus Portnoybacteria bacterium CG02_land_8_20_14_3_00_45_8 | reverse complement strand
CGAGAGTTTTCAAAAATTCAAATTTTGACCGTTGAAGAATTATTGAAAGGGAAAATACCGGATTTACCGCATGCTTTAGTAAAAAATTATTATAAAGAAGCAAAGCCGGTTGATAATGGCAATAATGGGACTCAAAAAGAATTATTATAAATGAGCCAGAGCGCACTATTAATCTTACTGATAGTATTGGTTGCGGCGGCGGGGCTGCAACTCTTTTTGGCGTTGCGGAAAAAGGAGGAAAAGCCCAAAGAAGATAATCAGGCGATGATAATGATGCAGGAACAGTTGAAAGAAATCCGTCAGACACTGGATAGCAAAATGGGTGATTCGGCTAAGATGTTTCAGCAGCAGTTTGCCCAAAGCGCCAAAATTATCCGCGACGTGACCGAACGGCTGACGAAGTTGGACGAAACCAATAAGCAAGTAATGGGCGTAGCGGACCAGCTGCAGGGGCTGGAGGACGTGCTTAAAAATCCTAAACACCGAGGGGTGTTGGGCGAGTATTATTTGGAGAATGTTTTAAAAAACGTTTTGCCGCCCAAGAATTATCAGATGCAGTATGAGTTCAAGAACGGCGAAATTGTTGATGCGGTAGTGTTTGTGAAAGACAAAATAATCCCGATTGATTCCAAGTTTTCGCTGGAAAATTATAACCGCATTTTGCAGGAAAAGGACTCGGATAAAAAAGAGGAATTGGAAAAACAATTTAAGGCGGATTTGAAAAATCGGATAGATGAAACCGCCAAGTATATTAGGCCGAGCGAAGATACGATGGATTTTGCTTTTATGTTTATTCCGGCCGAGGGCATCTATTACGATTTATTGATAAACCAAGTCGGCGCGATAAAAGTAAATACGCGCGATTTAATAGAGTACGCCTTTAAAGACAAGCACGTGATAATTGTTTCGCCGACTTCCTTTTTTGCTTATTTGCAAACCGTTATGCAGGGTCTGCGCGCGTTGCAAATTGAAGAGTCGGCCAAGGAAATCCGTAAATATGTTGAGATGCTGCAAAAGCATTTGATGAGTTACGAAGAGTATATGAAGAAGCTGGGCAATAATTTAGGCACGACCGTGAATATGTACAATCGCGCCTATAAAGAGTTTGGCAAGATTGACAAGGACGTGGTAAAAATCACGGGCAAGGCGGGAGAAATTGAACCCGTACAAATTGAGGGGCCGGCCATAAGAGACGAAGAATAAAGTTTGACTTTTAGGCGGAGGTTTGTTAATGTAATTTAGTAATATTTATCTTTTAAATTTTTATGGAATTAGCTGTAATAAAAACCGGCGGCCCCGTAAAAATTTTCTTTCAGAAAATTCACGGGGTAAAGAAGCAATAATAATATGAATATCGCAGTAATAAAGACCGGAGGCAAGCAGTATATAGTAGCTTCTGGACAAAAAATAAGAATTGAAAAAATTGACGGGCAAGAAGGCGGTAAGGTGTCGTTTGACAAAGTGCTGCTGTTGGCCAGTGGCGATAAAGTTCAAATCGGCCAGCCGGTTGTTGAGGGCGCTAAGGTTAGTGGAAAGATTTTAAAACAGGACAGAGCCGACAAGGTGATTGTTTTTAAGTATAAATCCAAGAAGCGCTATAAGGTTAAAAGAGGCCATCGTCAGCCCTACACCGAAGTGCAAATTGAGTCAATAAAATAAGACGGAGAAGAGGTCTCGCTCAAAAGGCCTCTTTTTGTTTGTGGTTGTGGATAAGGGTATTTTTAAAAAGAGTGTTTTATGATACAATCTAGGTGGAAATCCGGCGCCGTTTTTTTGTCAGTGACGCCGTTTTTTAATTAGTTAATAAAACTATGCCTATAGTTTCCGTTAAAATGAACTTTTAGCGGGAGTGATTGAGCAAAGGAAAGTTTTTATGGACAACGAACGAAGTTTAAAAATTACTTCGGTGTGTGAGGCAATAATCAAGTGGGGGGCTTATGCTCTGGCCTTTTTGTTGCCCTTGTTTTTTATGCCGTTTAACGCCAGCGTGATTGAGCTAAACAAGCAATTGCTGTTGGTTGTTTTTGCTTTAATTTTATTGATTGCGTGGCTGGGCAAAGTGATTACCGCGGGTCGCTTAGAGTTTAAAAAAAGCTGGTTAAATTTGGGCTTGGTTGTCTTTTCGGTTTTTTATTTAGTCAGCGCTTCGTTATCTAAGAATTTATATCAGAGCTTGGTTGGCGCCGGGGGCGTTATGGCGGAGTCCTTCTTTAGTTTGCTGGCGCTGATAATTATCTTTTTTGTTTTAATCAACAACTTAAAAGGACGGCAAGTTGTCAGAGGGATAGTTTTTGCGCTGGTGCTGTCAGGTTGCATCGCCGGACTTTTTGGCGCGTTGCAGTTGCTGGGTAAGTTTATTCTGTCCTGGGATTTTGCCAAGATAGCCAGTTTTAACACCGTGGGCTCGGTCAATTCTTTGGAAATATTTTTAGCCGGTTTACTGGTGTTGAGTGTAGCGTTGTTTTCGGAAAGCAACACCGCCAGGTGGCAGCAGATTTTTTATGGGGCGGCCGCCGTTTTTTTCTTGTTAATGTGTCTATCAATTAATTTTTCCAATGTCTGGTGGGGGTTAATGGTGACTATGATCATTGTTATAGCACTTGGCATAATCAATCGCGAACGGGTGAGTCAATATCGTTTGATTTTGCCGATGGTAGTGCTGGCTTTTGCGGTGCTGATGCTATTGCCGATACAGCTTAATATTTTCGGTAAATTATTCAATGTGCCCATTGAAGTGGCGCCTTCGCTGAACGCGTCGGTGGATATTGACAAACAGGTGCTAAAGGAACATCTATTTTTTGGCACGGGGCCGGGCAGCTACGCTTACGATTACGGACTTTATCGTTCAACAGCCCTGAATCAAACCGATTTTTGGAACGTACGTTTCAACCAGGGCCTTTCTAAAATCGTCACCCAGCCGGTTGTTTTGGGTTTATTGGGCTGGTTAACTTGGTTGGCGGTAGTTATCAGTTTTGCGGTCTTTGGTTTTATTCGTTTGATTAAGCGGCGAGAAGATGGCTGGGTGTTGGCGCTGGGCGTTTTTTCGGCCTGGCTGTTTCTGGCGATATTGCAGTTTTTTTATACTACTAATTTAACCTTGGAGCTGGCTTTTTGGTTAATGCTGGCCTTAGCTTTCTTGACGATAAAAAGTTTATCCTCGTCAGTTGTCCAGACCGAAGGGAATGACTTTGCCGACATGGATGCCATAACGGCTAATTTTGACCGCACCTCGCCCCTGGCCTCAATTTCATCTTTTGTTTTTGTTATAGTGCTCGTGATAACTATTAGCGTGCTTTATTTGGGCGGCAGTTATTATTACGCTGATATTTTGTATCAGCGGGGATCAGTGGCGGTGACCGATAAAAATGATTTAGAGGGTGGGTCAACGACCATTTCTCGGGCAGTAATGCTTAACCCCTATAACGATGCTTATTTGCGCTCGCTTTCGCAGGCGGCCCTATTGCGGATCAATCAGGAATTTTCCAAGCCCCAAACATCGCAGCGCGATGCCGGCATCCAGAATTTAATCGCCACAGCCATTAACATCGCTAAGCGTTCAACGGATCTGGCGCCGCTTAACGTTGATAACTGGGCGCAACGGGCCACAATTTATCGGGCAGTCACCGCGTATACTTCCGGAGCGGATCAGTGGGCGATTGATTCATATAAAGAAGCGACTAAACTTGAGCCGCAAAATCCATTCTATTTCTTTGAGCTGGGCCGCACCTATGTTCTAGTGGCTGATTTATTAAATGAGCAGGCACAGGCAAACAAAGAAGCTAAGGCCAAGATGGATGATTATTTAGCCAGAGCCCAGGAGTCCTTTAACCAAGCAGTGGCGCTAAAAGCTGATTACGCGCCGGCGCTGTTTCAGTTGGCGGTGGTTTATGATCGGATAGGCCAAGTTGACGAGGCGGTTAGCAAAATGAAACAGGTTCAGGCCGCCTATCCCCAGGATGTTGGCGTGGCCTTCCAACTGGGCTTGCTTTACTATAAACAAAACAACTTGGACCTGGCCAAAGAGCAACTCGAGAGAGCGGTAATATTGGATACGACCTATTCTAACGCCCGATACTTTTTGGGTTTGACCTATGACCGCCAGAGCAATAAATCCGGCGCTCTTGAGCAGTTTGAAAAAATTGCTTCGTTCAATCCCGACAACCAGGACGTCAAGACCATTCTGGATAATTTACGGGCCGGCCGGCCGGCCTTGACTACTCAGCAACCGACTCAATTGCCCATTCGGGAAAAGATACCGCAGGTCCAGTAAAAAAGAAGTTCGAAATAATTAAAAGCCCCTCGCCACTTTTGTTCAAAAGTGGCGAGGGGCTTTGTTGAGTGAGCGAATTTTAGTGCCTAAATTTTAACGCGTTGAGCAGGGTGGTTTCGTCGGCGTATTCCAGATCGCTGCCGGTTGCCAGGCCACGATTAAGTTTTGTAATGTTTACTTTTAAGGGCGTCAGTAATTTTTCCAGATACAACGCCGTGGTGTCGCCTTCGGTGGTGGGGTTGAGGGCTAAGATAATTTCTGCGCTTTGGCCGGCCATTTGTTTGATGCGTCCAGCTAACTCCCGAATGTGTAATTTATCGGGCGTGAGGCCGTCAAGGGGGGAAATCAGTCCGCCGAGCACATGATAAACGCCGTTAAAATGTCGGGTGCGTTCAATTGAAACAATATCTAAAATATCTTCCACCACGCAAATTAAATTTTGCCGGCGTTTCTTATCGGAACACACAGCGCACAAGTCGGCGCCGGAGGTCAAATTAAAACAGCGCGGACAGGTTTTAGTTTTGGCTTTAACTTCGTTAATCGCGCGAGCTAAGGTCGTTAAGTCCTTTTGAGGTTGGTTCAGCAGATAAAAAGCCAACCGAGTGGCGGAGCGCTGGCCCAGACCCGGTAGGCAGGATAACTGGTCAGTAAGATTTTTGAGAGATTGAGGCAGCAAAAGAAGATACAATAACCAAGAAACAATAACCAAACAAATCTCAAACCCCAACGTTCAATAATCAAATCCGTTTGAATCTTTGGAATTTGATTATTGGGTATTGTTTGTATCTTGTGTCTTGGTGATTGATTGTTTTTTATTCATTAAAATGTCGTTCCAAGTTCTTAAAGCTCACTTGAGATTCATTAAAGTAGAGCTCCACCTGGCCGATGGGGCCGTTGCGGTGCTTGGAAATGATGATGTCGGCGATATTGGGGCGGGGCGAGTCCTTCTTTGTTTTGTCTTCGCGATAGATAAACATTACTACGTCCGCGTCTTGTTCAATGGAGCCGGATTCGCGCAAGTCAGCCAGCCGCGGTCGTTGGTCGGGCCGGCTTTCAACGGCGCGGGACAGCTGGGACAGCGCCAAGACCGGGCATTCTAGTTCTCTGGCTAAGGTCTTGAGAGAGCGGGAAATTTCGGTTACCTGATGCACCATGCTATCGGAGGGGTTAGTGGGCTGGATGAGCTGGAGATAGTCAACAACAATTAAGCCGAGGCCGTGCTCTGATTGCAGGCGGCGGCCCATGGTGCGCATTTGCAGTACGGTGGGCGAGGGCGCGTCATCAATAAAAATCGGTGCTTCGGACAAAACCGACATAGCTTCTTGGATGCGGACAAAATCATTATCTACGCCTTCGTCCGAAAGTCGTCCCGTGCGCAGTTTCCACAAGTCCACGTTGGCTTCCGAGGCCAAAAAGCGGTCAACAATATCGTGTTTGGACATTTCCAGTGAAAAGATGCCCACCGGCACTTTTTCTTTCAGAGCCACGTGGCGAGCAATATCCATAGCCATAGAGGTTTTACCAAGAGAAGGTCGGGCTGCCAAGATGACGAGGTCCGATTTTTGCAGGCCGCCTAAAATATTATCCAGGTCGTTAAAACCGGTTGCCACGCCACGCAATGCCCCGCCGCCTTTATGGAGTTTATCAATTCTCTCAAAGGCCTCCTCTAGGGCGTTTTTGACCGGCAAGAATTCTTGCGACAGGGATTTTTGGGAAATACGGAAGACGCTTTGTTCAGCTTCGTCCAAAATGTTTTCGATATCCGTGTCTTCGTTAAAGCCCAAACGAGTAATGTGTTCGGCCGCCTCAATGAGATCGCGCAGCACTTTTTTGTGGTGTACGATTTTGGCGTAGTGAGCAACATGTGCGGCG
>PEUE01000016.1:1991-6288 GCA_002780785.1 Candidatus Portnoybacteria bacterium CG02_land_8_20_14_3_00_45_8 | reverse complement strand
GAACATAAAAAAGTTTGTGTCCAAAATGGCTAAATCACTAATCACTAATCACTAATCACTAATCACTAATCACTAATCACTAATCACTAATCACTAATCACTATCCTATGTCCGGACCTAAGGTTGCCGCGCTTTATGGGCTGATACCGAATAAACTGGGTTTTTGCGGACCAAAGCAGAACCTGCTTAAAAAATTTATCCTCGGCAAGTTATCCATTCCCGAAATAGTCCCGACACTGGAAAAATTTGAAGCGGCTTACGCTTATTACCGGCTGATTGCGCGTAAGAATAAAATAGCCAGTCCCTTAAATAAACGAGTGGTGGAGGCCTATTGGCTGGGTAACGAACTGCTAGACAGGATTACGACGAATGATTTACGGGAATTAATCATTGACCGATTTTGTCGCCCGGGGCTGCTGTCTAAAAAAGAAGCCCAAACGAGAGCCCGATTGATTCCGGATAATTCAAAACCGCATCATAGTTTTCATGTTTTGGTGTTGGGCTCAATCACCGGCAGTGTTAACTTTACCGACAATACCAAACTTAAAGACACCTGCCGCGTCAGCTGGGGGCAAGTAGTGTCAATTTGTCATCCTGAACTTGTTTCAGTATCTAGGTCCCGAAATGAATTCGGGACGACAAAGAATAAATTGGTTGTGTCCTATGCTCCCTTAGCCGGGAAAAAACATATTAAGTTTGGCAAATCAACAAAAAAAACCATAAACTGGAATAAGGAAATTCTGCCGTCAGTGAAAAAGGGGGACTGGGTATCATTTCACTGGAATTACGCTATGCAAGTTTTGAACGATGACAATATCGTCAATTTATATAAATATACGCAAAACACACTGGCTTCATTATATGGTCAAAAATAAAAAACCAATTATCGCGATAGTTTCTTTAACCTGCTGTGAAGGTTGCCAGGTGGCGATTTTGGACTTGGGCGCTCGCTTCCTAGGGCTGGCTGAAAAAATAACCATTGGCAACTTTGCTTTTTTGGAAGAAGAGCCGACAACGCAGCGATACGACATTGTTTTTGTTGAGGGTTCGCCGATTACCGAAGAGAACATCGCGCGGCTTAAGGATTTGCGCCAGCGAAGCAAATATCTAGTGGCGCTAGGCGCCTGCGCGGCCTTGGGTGGCATTGCCGAAATTAAAAACTATCAGGATAAGCACGAACGTTTGCGCTATGTTTATCAAAACTTTGAAGGCATCAATAATCCCGATATTAAACCCTTAAGCCATTATGTTGCGGTAGATATGGAAATTCCCGGCTGCCCCATAAATAAAGAAGAATTTTTACAAGTGGCTAAAAATTTGATTGCCGGTGTACCGGTCAAACTCCCCCAACGACCGGTTTGTTATGAATGCCAAATTAAGCAAAATAAATGCTTACTACAAGAAGGTCTGCCATGCTTGGGTCCAATAATTCTGGGTGGTTGCGGAGCGGTCTGTCCTTCAAACAGCTATTCTTGCGACGGCTGTCGCGGTCCGCTTAAAGACGCTGACCCGCAAAATCTTAATCAGCAGTTATCGGCGCAAGGGTTTACTCAAGAAGAGGTAAGATTAATACTGCAGCGGTTTGGGGTAGCAGATAAGATTTATCCAGAACCACCGACAAAAATTTAACTTACGGATTTACAGATCAATACAGATGTACAGATATCTGTAAATCTGTAAAAATCTGTAAATCCGTAAGATATCATGCATATAAAAATTGAGCATATCTCAAAAATTGAAGGCTACGCCGGTTTCATTGCCGATATCGCGGACGGCAAGATAAAAAAAGTTAGGGTGGATATAAAAGAAGGGGCTCGGCTCTTGGAAGGCATTTTGCGCGACCGGAACATCTACGAGGTCTCACATATCACCGCCCGAATTTGCGGCATCTGCCCGGTAGTGCATACTCTGGCGAGCTTAAAAGCGCTGGAAAAAGCGCTGGACATTGATGTCTCCCCGACCACGCTGTTGCTTCGTCGGTTGATGATGATGGGGCAAATTATAAACAGCCACGCCCTGCATTTATTCTTTTTTTCTTTGTCCGACTTTTTGGGTTTTAATAAAGACCTGGCCATGGTCAAGCAACATTCCCGGCGAGCGCGGGAGGCCTTGGCGGTGCGGGACTTTGGCAATCTGCTGGTTGAAGTGATTGGCGGCCGCTCTATTCATCCAGTAACCCCGACCATTGGCGGATTTTTGAAGTTGCCGGATAAAAGAAAACTCCGTCATCTTTTTAATATTTCCACCAAGGTCTTGGCTGACGCCCAGCGTCTGGCCGAGCTTTTTATCGGTTTAAAATACCCCTACTTTGTTCGTTCTTCTCCCTACGCCAGCTTGCACAACGCCAAGGAATATGCTTTTTACGACGGCCTTATCAAAACCCCCAATGATGCCAAAGCCAGCCCGACTGATTTTATGAAAATAATAAAGGAGTATCAGCCGGAGAACAGCGTGGTCAAACGCGCTCTTTATCAAGGTCAGCCCTATATGGTTGGAGCTATTTCCCGTTTAAACAATAATCACTCACAGCTTAATCCTCACGCCAAGCGCTTGTTAAAACAAGCCGGGCTACTTTTGCCCAGTTTAAATCCTTTTCACAACATTCCGGCCCAAGCCGTTGAGGTGGTACATTGCGTTGAAGAAACGCGGGAGCTCTTAAAAAGGACTCTGCACAAATCATTTGATGTTAACGACATTGCCGAGCAAAAGGATTTAGTGGAGACCAAACTTCGTTCACTCAAAGGAACTGCTCAAGCCACGGCGGCGGTAGAGGCGCCGCGCGGCGCGCTTTATTATTTCTATGAGTTTGGCGGCAACGGCAAAGTGGTGAATTGCAATATCATTACGCCAACTTCCCAAAATATGGCGCGACTAGAAAGGGACTTAGAAGAATATTTGCCTTCGCTCTTGGGCAGAATGACAACCGCGAATGTTTGTGATAAAAACTGCCAGGATAAAATTAAAATGCTGGTCCGGGCGTACGACCCGTGTTTGACGTGCGCAACACATTAATACCGTACGAAAGTACGGATTTATACGGATACAGAATTTTATCTGTATCATCCGTATTTATCTGTAATTCCGTAAGGTTCTATGCATGATTTTCATTTAGCCAACCAAATCGTCAAAATTGCCAAGGAGCACGCGGCCAAGAATAACCTTTCCCAAATCACCAAAATTGTGATAGAATTAGGGGAAGTTATTGAGCACGGCGAGAGTATCTTGCCGGCCAATTTAGAGTATAATATTAAGCTACTTTTACCCGTAGAGGCAATCGAGATAACGACTATTCCCGGAGACAATTGGAAATTAGTAAGCATTGAGGGAGAACCATTTTAACATCTTAACATTCTAACATTCGAACAAAATTCAATGTTATTTGCTAAAATGTTTAAATGTTTTTATGTTTAAATGTTATATGATATCATCATTATCGGCGCCGGTCCGGCCGGCCTGGCCGCGGCCATTTACGCCGCGCGCAAAAAAATAAAAACGCTGGTTTTAGCGGATGGCGCGGCCAGCCAAACTGCCGAAGCGCATCTGGTGGAAAATTATTTGGGTATTCCGTCCATTCCGGGAAATGAACTGGCGGAAAAATTCCGGGAGCACGCCCGGAAAATGGCCGTAGAGATAAAAGACGGCGTGGACGTCAGTAAAATAGAATCAGCCGACGGAAAATTCGAGGTTATCTCTAATAACGGCACCCTTTCCGCTAAAAGCCTGATCATCGCCACGGGTAAAAAATACCGACCGCTAGAAGTACCCGGCGCCAAAGAATTTGAGGGAAAGGGGATAACGTATTGCGCCACCTGCGACGCGCCCCTTTTCAAAAATAAAACCGTGGCAGTGGTTGGCGCCGGTGACGCGGGCCAAGACGCGGCCTGGCAATTAACCGAATACGCCAGCCGGATCTACCTATTGAATAAATACCCTGAATTGCGGGGCGATGACCGCCAAATACAGGAAAAATTAAAAACGCACCTTAAGGTTACGATACTTAACAACTGTGAGCCGATGGAGGTAAAAGGCGATAAATTCGTAAAAGCACTGGTTTTAAAATGCAATGGCGATGGCCAAACTAAAGAAATAGCGGTTGAAGGAATTTTTGTGGAGATCGGCTCGGTGCCAGCTTCAAAATTTTTGAATGGCGTGGTAAAATTGAACGAGAAAGAAGAGATCGTCATTGATCCAAAAACCAATGCGACTTCCCAAAACGGCATTTTTGCCGCCGGCGACGTGACAGATGTGCCGTATAAGCAAATGGTAATAGCCGCCGGCGAAGGCGCTAAAGCCGCCC
>PEUE01000016.1:0-1959 GCA_002780785.1 Candidatus Portnoybacteria bacterium CG02_land_8_20_14_3_00_45_8 | reverse complement strand
CATTTAAACATTTTAACATTTAAACATTCTTGTTTTTTGTTAATGTGTTTATATGTTTATATGTTTGTATGTTTGTATGATAAAAGTTTACTCCACCCCGGCTTGCGCTTATTGTGTGACTTTAAAAAAGTTTTTAACCGAAAAGGGAATTGAGTTTGAAGCAATCGACGTTTCGGAAAACGAAGCAGAACTTCAACAAATGATTGATAAATCAGGCCAGATGGGCGTGCCGGTGGTTGAAATTGACGGCCAAATTGTGGTCGGTTTCAATAAAAGTAAAATTTTAGAATTATTAAATATTAAAGAATAAAATCATTCTAACATAATAACATACAAACATATAAACAAATTGCGGCTTTTACTTTTTGTATTAAATGTTTAAATGTTAATATGTTTAAATGTTAATATGTTTTATGAATAAATCTCTCATCGTTCTTCTCGTTATTGCCCTCCTCATCGGCGGCTATTTTTGGTCGTTTTATAACGGCCTAGTTAAACAAGACCAGGGCATTGCCGGTCAGTGGGCGCAGGTAGAAAATCAATTCCAACGCCGCTATGATTTAATCCCAAATCTGGTCAATTCGGTTCAGGGCGCAATGTCCCAAGAGCAAAAGGTCTTCAGCGATATCACCGCCGCCCGCACCAAATATGCCGGCGCCCAAACCACCGACCAAAAAGCGGCTGCCGCCACTGAAGTAGAAAGCGCACTGGGCCGGCTGCTGGTTGTGATGGAAAACTACCCGCAATTAAAATCAATTGAGACGGTTCAAACCCTAATGGCGCAATTGGAAGGCACGGAAAATCGCATTGCGGTGGAACGCGGACGGTTTAATGAACTGACGCGCGATTATAACACCCGCTTAACCCAAGTGCCGGGCAAGTGGCTGGCGCCGATGTTCGGTTTCTCCGCCAAGACCTATTTTGAAGCGGCCGCCGGAGCGGCCACCGCGCCGGAAGTGAAGCTGAATCAGTAATACCTTTTGTTATTCTGAGGACGTAGTCAATTTGTTTGAGGACCATCTCGCATACGCGAGAGATTCCTCGCTTCGCTCGGAATGACGACTAATTTTGTTTAGAAAACTTTTTACCTTATTTATCTTATTGGCACTTTTTTCCTTCGTTGCGCCAGTTTTTGCTTACTATTCCCCCGGCTCTCCGGCCGGTTTTGTTAACGATTTTGCTCCAATGATGTCTGATGGCGCGCGAACGCAGCTGGAACAAAAACTGGTTCAGTTTGCCAAAGACACTTCCAATGAAATTTCGGTCGTCACTATTGCCAGCTTAAAGGGCGACACCATTGAAAATTTTGCCGAAAAATTATTCAAAGAGTGGGGGATAGGCAAAGAAAGCAAAGACAATGGTATTCTGTTGCTGATTGCCAAAGACGACCGCCAGATGCGCATAGAAGTGGGTTATGGCCTAGAAGGCGCCCTCACTGATGCGCAAAGTTATTGGATAATCCAGAACGTGATGAAACCGACTTTTCAGGTGGAGAGCTACGATAAAGGGATTACCGGCGCGGTTGATAAGATTATTGCCGCCACCAAAGGCGAATATGTGCCTGCCGAGCAACCCGCCAGCGACAAAATGAATTTTAAAACCATAGAGACCTTGGCCTGGCTGGGCTTTTTACTTTTTATGTGGCTGGGTTCGGCGCTGGCGCGTTCCAAGTCCTGGTGGGCCGGCGGGGTCATTGGCACGCTCATCGGCGCTGTTTTGCTTTTCTTTTTTACTTGGGTCGTGGGACTTATCGCAATCTTAATTTTAACGCCGCTGGGTTTATTATTTGATTATTTAATTTCTAAAAACTACCAAAAACACAAGTCCGCCGGCACGCGCTTTCCTTGGTGGATTGGCGGCTTTGGCGGCGGCAGATTCGGTAGCGGTTCAAGTGGCGGGGGCTTTGGCGGGTTTGGCGGCGGTAGTTCTGGCGGCGGAGGGAGTAGCGGCAGCTGGTGA
>PEUE01000012.1 GCA_002780785.1 Candidatus Portnoybacteria bacterium CG02_land_8_20_14_3_00_45_8 | reverse complement strand
TGCCGCAGGGCAGACAAGGAGTTGGCCGGGCCCCGGCGCCGCCAATATTAAAAAGAAACACCAGACCGCTCGCCGCCGCCAAGATAACGCCTATTTTTTTATAAGAGACCTTTAGCATTTATTTTGTTGTCCTTTCATCTCCGCGTCAAGACGTGGGGATGAAAGGACGGAATATAATAATCTGTCGGCGGAGCCGACACCTTGCAAAATATAACCGCCCAGATACCCTGCGCTTTAGCGCGGGGTCGGTTCATTTTAAACCGGCTAATTAAGAACGCAATCAATAATATTCCACCATTTTTCTACCTGCACTCCGCCGATGTTGGAACCAATAGTCACAATCAATGTGTTAATAATTGCCCAAGCGGCCACTACAATCACCACGCCGATTAAAGTATTAACAATAATGGTCTTGCCTTTTTTATAATTATTTTCCGAAGCGCTTGACATCACCATCATAATGCCGCCAATTAAAAAAAGCAGTCCGGCCAATGGAAAAGCCACATCAAGAGTCATAAAATTTATGATGTCGCTCACCATCTTCATCAAATAACAAGGTGTGCAACCACTGCCTCGGCAAGGCACTAATCCCGCCGCGCTGGCTGTCGCCGCCCACCCCAGCGCCAGAAAAATAATTGGCCACACTTTAGTTTTTAAATAAAGTTTCATTTTTAACAATAGTGTTTAAGGATTAGCTTTCCCCATTAACAGCGTTGTCTGCTGGTTTCCCCTCTGCAGGGCCTCTTCGGCCGTCGCGCTGCCGTTGGTTACCGACTCTATCATATCGGCAAAAATCTGTTCCACCGCAATATTGTCGGCCTGCCACCAGCATTGAGCGAACAGTGCCTGCTCGGCAAATATTCCCAAGTCCGAATCGCTCTTTTGCCCGTCAATTAAGTCCCGGCGAGCCGCGGGTTTTTTAGTCGCGTCCAGATAAGTTTTTAAGTTTTCTTGCTTAACCAGCCATCCCAGCACCTGCCAAGCATGGGTCTGATTTTTGGAGGTCTTGGACACGGCCAGCGGCCAATAGTTAGCGTAGGTTACCTTTTTGCTGTTGGCGGAAATTTGCGGCAGAGGCACAACGGCAAAATTCAGGTGCGGCGCCCGCGCTCGCAATTGAGGAATCTGATAAGAATAATTAAACATCATCGCCGCCTTGCCTTCAACAAAAGCGTCCAAAGAATAATTCTGCTGAGAGTTCCAGGTATAAATCTTAGAATTGTTACGATTGGCAAAGCCGGTAAAATAGCGCAGGCCCTGCAGACCGGGATTGAAGACCTCTTGATTGGCGGAGCTGACCATTCGGTCAAAAGTGGCCTCGGCCTTGGCGTCATCAATCATTTTTGTGCCGCCCTGCAGCATCAATACGCCGAGCAAATCGGTTGAGCGGTTAATGTTGCGGGCTGTGCCAATAGCCGCCCCTGCCTGTAAAATATTGCCGCTGGCATCGCGCCGCGTCAGCTTTTCCACGTCGTTATTAAAATCCGACCAAGTGGCGGGCGGACCCGATAAACCCGCTGAATTAAATAAATCAGTATTGTAAAAAAGCGCCAGATTATCAACAGCCACAGGAAAACCATAGATTTTTCCTTCATTAATCAAGTCCTGCGCCGCCACGTCAACAAAGACCTCTTTGAAACGCTTCTCATCAATCATGGTGGTTGGCGCTTCGGCCAGCTTATCTTTGTGCTTAGGCAACCAGGTGTTATGAATAGCAAAAATATCCGGCCCCTTGCCCGCGGCCAGCGCATCAATCAGTTCTTTCTCGTAGATGGTCACGTCCTTTTTAAAATAGTTGATGCTGATATTGGGATAGTCGGCCTTCATCTGCGCCAATAGCGGAGTGTAAACATCCGAATCGTCAAACACGCTCCAAAACTCCAGCGTAATCTGTGGCGGCGCCGCTTCCCGGCAGGGCGAAAAACTAACCGCAAAAACACCGGAGAAAAAAACCGGAATTACTAACATTGAGAGCCAAACCGCTTTTTTATCTTTTCTGCCCATTAACTTTTTTAAAAGTTAGGGTTGACGAAACAATAAACCAAAATGATACTCGCCGGCATCAAAGGACTTGGCAAAAATAAAACCTTCACTCTCAGCCAGACGCCGCGCCTCTTCGGGCGCCAGACGCCAGCCGTTCTCCGGACCAATGCTGGCTCGGACTTCTTGCCAATCAATAATTTCAAAAGATCCGCCGGCCTTTAAAACCCGCCTAGCTTCTTTAATAATATCAGATTTCTTCTGAGATTGAAACAAAACATTGTGCAGCAGAACCATATCAACCGAAGAGTCGCCAAGATTAGAACCGCCCGGGGTCTCTAGATTCCCCCGGCTGGTTTCAATATTGACGATATTTTCCAGCTGCGCCCGTGAACGCACCGCCTCCAGGGCCTCGGCCAAAACATCAATGGCATAAACCCGGCCTTCGCTGCCCACTGCCCGAGCAATGGGAATCGCAAAATAGCCGTGTCCACAGCCAAAATCGGCAATTTTCATGCCCTCTTTGATGTCCAACTGGACTAGGACTTTATCCGGATTAACAAACCCGCCGGTACCATTCATAATGTAAAATTAAAAAATTAAAATGCAAAATGATGCCGATTTTATCGAGCATTCTCGACAAAGTCGGAACAATCTAAAATGTTAAAATCATTAGAAATTTGCGAAGTAAATTTCTAATACTTAAATTTTACATTTTGAGATTTACATTTTTAACTTCTACAGGCTCGTCACCGACGCTATTTTATCTCCCGCTTCCAATTTCATAATGCGCACGCCCTGGGTGGCCCGACCCAACAACGAAATTGAACCAATGGCCGTGCGGATAACTTGGCCCTGCCGGGAAATGGCAATAATATCTTCCTCATTCCCTTCCAGCGCCTTGGCCACCACAATCGCGCCGGTCTTGGCTGTCACTTGAGCGGCCTTAATTCCCGACCCGCCGCGTTTTTGCACTTTGAATTGCTTAAGCTCCGTCTTTTTTCCGTAGCCGTTCTCCATCACCACTAATAGTTCTTTTTTCTCCCCGCTTTTCATTTCTTTGAAACGAATAATATCCATACCAATAACTTCATCCCCTTTCTTTAATCTAATACCCCAAACGCCGGCGGCTGAACGACCCATGGAACGCACGTCTTTTTCTTTGAAACGAATACTCTGCCCCTTGGCGGTCACTAAAATTATTTCATCCAAGCCCGAAGAGGCCTTCACCCAGCGCAACTCATCGCCCTTGTCCAGCGTTATGGCCATGAGGCCGGAACGGCGCACGTTGGCAAAATCCGCCGCTGCCGTCTTCTTTATTATACCATCTTTAGTCATCATAACTAAAAAGTTCTCCTCAGTGACGGCGCCGTTTGCCCCGTTGCCTTTTTTGCGGTTTTTCAGATTTTCCTTAAGCGCCACTAAGGCGTTAACTTCTTCTTTAGGACCCAATTGCAAAAAGTTAACCAGCGCCTGCCCGCGAGCCACGCGACTGGCCTCCGGAATCTCGTAGGCCTTGGTCTGGAAGACCCGGCCGGCGCTGGTGAAAAACAGCAGGTTGTCGTGGCTGTTAACTACAGCCATATGCTTGACCGCGTCTTTCTCGCGCGTGGTAATGCCCGAAACGCCCTTGCCGCCGCGCTTTTGCGCCCGGTAATTTTTCGGATTCATCCGCTTAACATATCCGCCCTGAGTCAAAGTGATAATACATTCTTCTTCCGGAATTAAGTCCTCTTCCTTAAACTCCCCCACCGGCGAGGCAAACACTTTGGTCCGCCGCTCGTCGCCATATTTTTCTTTAAGATATGCCAGTTCGCTCTTAATAACGCCTAAAATTTTCTTGGGCGATTTTAATAATTCTTCCAGCTCCCCAATCACCCGCCGTTTTTCTTTTAGTTCATCCTCAATTTTTTTGCGCTCCAGGCCCGCCAGCGTTTGCAGTTTCATTTCCAAAATGGCGGTGGCCTGCGCGGCGCTCAACTTAAACTTTTTACATAAAGCCCCATGCGCCTCTTCTTTATCGGCTGACTTTTTAATAGTGGCGATTATCTGGTCAATATGGTCCAGCGCCTTTTTCAGACCCTCCAAAATATGGGCTCGTTCTTTGGCCCGCGCCAGGTCAAACTGGGTGCGGCGCGTAATCACGTGATAGCGATGCTCCACATAGTTTTCTAGGGCCGCTTTTAACGGCTGCACATGGGGTTGCAAGCCCTCTTCCGTTAACGCCAAAAGATTAACATGGAAAGTTCGCTGCAGGTCGGTCAATTTATAAAGCCGGTTCAAAACCTTCTGCGGATAAGCTTCGCTTTTTAAATCAACCACCACCCGCACGCCGTCTTTATCCGACTCATCGCGAATATCTTTGATGCCGTCAACTTTTTTATCTTTAACCAGATCCGCAATGGTTTCAAGAAGCGTGGCTTTATTCACCTGATAAGGAATTTCGCTAACGATTATCTGACGCAGGCCTTTTTTATCTTCTACAATTTCAGCCACGGCTCGGGTAACAATCGCTCCTTTGCCCGTAGAATAGGTCTGCCAGATTGCCTGCTTATCATAAATTTCTCCGCCGGTCGGAAAATCCGGCCCTTTGATAAACTTCATCAAGTCCTCAACGCCGGCTTTGGGATTGGCAATTAAATAAGTTATGCCGTCAACCAGCTCGCTCAAGTTATGAGGCGGAATATTGGTGGCCATACCGACAGCGATGCCGACGGAACCATTAAGCAGAAGCTGGGGAAGCTTGGAGGGCAGCACGGTTGGCTCCTGGCGCGTGCCGTCGTAGTTTTCAACCCAGTTAACCGTGTCTCTATCAATATCCTGCATCATCTCCTCGGCCAGCGCCGTCAAACGACACTCGGTATTGTGGTTGATGAAACCATTGCCAATAAAAGAATGGCAATCGCTATCCACGCGCAACGAATAAACTTTTTCCTTACCGCAAGTTTCTTTTTTTGCCACCGGATCAAACAGATAATTATTATATAAAAGATTTTCGAAAATTGCGTCCGTGTAAATTTTGTAAGGCGGTCTTACGGCCGTCAAAACCCGACTATAATTTTGTTCCATATTGGAGTAACGATCAAAGTTATGCTTCATAGCAAACTCCCAAGATTGATAATCATTGCCTTTGTCAAATGACGACCTGACAAATTCGCCAAGATATGGAACAAAATCGGATTGGGAATAATTTTTGTGAAGTCGGGTAATCGCTTCGTTTAACTTTTTTGTTTTAGAGACGCAAACAAATCCAACTTGTTCTTTAAAATCGCGGTAATTATTCAATCCTCTGATATAAAGTTTATGAGTGCGGCGCCATTTATCAAAACGTCTGACAGAAAAAATACCGAATCTCAATAAAATAATCTGCATTCTTTTTATTAAATCCTCGCTGGTCGAAATATAGCTTAATTCGGTCATTTTTTCAGAAAAGCTAATACTTCCATCGCCTTCAAAACAAGCTCGCAAGAAAGAACTTGCTACCGATTTTGGCGACTGCGCAATCAATAACGGAATCTCTTTTTGCGCGGACTTAACCGGCGTCAATCCGATATTCTGTAAAAATTCAACAACTTGCCGAGAGTGTATCTCTAGAGTATAATATGGTTTTTTGCCAAATGAATTGGGTTCGCGAAAAAATTTATGCAGACGGCAATCCGGAAAAACTTTTTTCCAGCTCTCTTCAAACTTCTTGATTAATTCCGCGTCGCTGTTACAAAATTCAATTTCGGTTTTCTTAATCGTTCCCTCGGAAACAAGCAAGCCCAAGATAAAAGCCAGATCGTCGCTTAATTTTTCTGGTAAAATTTTTTTCTCCGTGCGCCGATCAGAATGATCCGGCCAATATTGTTTCAATAATAACTCCGCGATAGGCCACAGAACATCCGATGCTCTATCTATGACCGCCGCATCGCCTATTCCAATCTGTTTCAAAAGCTTCCATTGAAAAAACGGCTGTCCTGTCAAACAATTTTTTGACCAAATTAAAATAGGGTGGTTATAAGAGCCCTTCAACGAAAGACCGCTTTTTGTCGTAATTTTTATAATTTGTCGGTTGCCGGAGTCAAACCATTTTGACGCAATATTAATATTTCTATTCCTTGAAAGAATTTTTAGTTTTATATCTTCGTTTTGATCGGAAGAAATTTCCTTTATTGGCATCAATCCTTTTTCGGTCACTATCAAAGTATCGCCGGCCACGCAATAACGCATCGCCGCGGCCGAGTCGCCGTCCAATGAACCAAAGTTACCCTGACCTTGTATCAGCGGATAACGCATAGAAAAACTCTGGGCCAAACGCACCAAAGTATCATAAACCGCCATATCGCCGTGCGGATGGTATTTGCCCAAACATTCGCCGACCACCGTGGCCGACTTTCTTAGCTTAGAGGTGGAGCGCAATCCCATATCCCACATGGCGTATAAAATCCGCCGGTGCACGGGTTTGAGCCCGTCGCGCACGTCGGGCAAGGCCCGACCGACAATCACCGACATGGCGTAGTCCAGGTAGGAATTTTGCATCTCCTCAATTATTTCCTGCGGTTTGACACGACCTATTTCCATAATCGCTACAAATTAAAACTAATTATAAATCTTTGTTTAAAACGAGGCGGTCAGTTCCAAAACGCTCAATCCGACGAGCGGGCATGGTTCCGCCCTAAGCGGAGAGCGAGGAGGATTGGCGAGTAAAATTTTTATCGCTGGGAAAAAATTTACGATTTTGAAACTGACTACCGAGTAGTTTTTACTCTATCGGCAACCTGTCTGAAAACGGAGAGGGCGAGGCCGATTCTTGACCGCTATCAGTTGACTGATTGGTCAAGTCCTGCTCAATTGAACCCCAAATATTACCAATGCCTGCTCCCAAGCTCTGCCACAAAGTAGGGATATCATTTTTTAGCTGGCCCAAACTCTCCAAACCCTTATCGCTTGACTTATTTTTGGCCTGACTGCCAACAGCACTGCCCAGCGACCACAACCAAAATGCCAAAAGAATAA
>PEUE01000021.1 GCA_002780785.1 Candidatus Portnoybacteria bacterium CG02_land_8_20_14_3_00_45_8 | reverse complement strand
AATTCTGGGCATAAAAATTTAAAATGTAAATCTCAAAATGAAAAATGACAATGTAAAATTCAAAATTATTTTTTAAATTGATAAGTGCAAGCAACTATATCCAACGGTTCTATACCTCTAAAATATTTGCATATGGAAACATTTTTAATTGCGCATTTATGTTTTTTGGTGTTTTCTTCTTTATTCCAAGGACATTCGTCTTGTTGCCAATTAATCTTTTTCGGGTTAGCTATCAAATCAATATCCATGTTTGCCCCTTTCAGTTTTAAAATTTTTGTATTTTTAACTGTCATTTTGATTTTTTAAACTTTGATTTTTTAATTTGAGCGAAGCGAACTTACCTTGAAAAATGGGCAAAGGCCTTGTTGGCTTCAGCCATGCGATGCATATCTACTTTTTTCTTAATAGCCGCGCCTTCGTTTTTGGCCGACGCCAAAAATTCTTCAGCCAGCTTCTCGGCCATCGGCTTGCCTTTTTTAGCTTGAGCTGCGCCAATAAGCCAGCGAATCGCCAAAGTTAACCTTCTGTCTCCGCGAACTTCCCGCGGCACCTGATAATTGGCGCCGCCGATTCGCTTTGATTTAACTTCCACCATCGGCGAAACATTTTTAATGGCTTCATCAAAAACCTGCAAAGGATCTTGTTGCTGTTTGACCAAAATATCGCAGGCATCATAAAAAACCTTCTGCGCCACAGATTTTTTCCCCTGGCTCATCAACCGGTTAATAAATTTAGCCACCACCACGTTTTGAAAACGCGGGTCGGGCAATATTTCTCGTTGATATTTTCGTTTACGTCTCATAATTCCTTACTGAGTTACAGATTGGTACGGATTTTACGGATTTGAATTCTATCCGTAGTATCTGTATCTATCTGTAATTCCGTACGGTTATTTCGGTCTTTTTGCCCCATACTTGCTGCGCTGTTGCTTGCGGTTAGCCACTCCGCCCGTATCCAGCACGCCTCTAACCACGTGATAACGCACGCCTGGCAAGTCCTTCACTCGCCCACCCCGAATAACCACCACCGAGTGTTCCTGCAAATTGTGGCCCTCGCCGGGAATATAAGCGGTCACTTCCATGCCGTTGGTCAAGCGCACACGAGCGATTTTACGCAAAGCCGAGTTTGGCTTTTTAGGAGTGGTAGTCGTCACTTTCAGACAAACGCCGCGTTTAAAGGGCGAAGGGTACTGGGTCGGCCGGTTTTTAGGAATATCAAAACCACGCCACAGGGCCGGTGATTTGGGCTTGGCCTGTGATTTTTTGCGAGGTCGCTTAACTAATTGACTGATAGTTGGCATAATTCCTTACTGAATTACAGATTGGTACGGATTTTACGGATTTGAACTCTATCCGTAGTATTTGTATTTATCTGTAATTCCGTACGGTTCAAAGTTAATAAAAAAACACAAGCTAAACAGCCATGTGTTTCCCATCCCGCTAAGCAGGACAACCCTCGGGAAAGTTTTAAATCAAGTGTAGTTAAAACCTATCAAATCTGAAATAATCTGTCAATACCAAAAGAGAAAAATAATAAAATTAATTATTAATTTGCCTTAAACACTTTTAAGCTATAGCTTAAAAGTGTTTACAATACTTCTCACCCCACAATCAGCCGGAAGATAAAATTACTCACATAAGGCAAAAAGGTCATCGCCACAAAAATCGCCACCAGAATTCCCACCGGCGAGCTTAAAACTTCAATCACCCGGGCGTAGCGGCTCTCTTTAACATTAGCTAAAGCCATTAGGAGTTTTGAACCATCCAGCGGCGGGAAAGGCAGAAGATTGAAAAGTCCGAGCCAAATATTAATCATAACAATCAGCGACAAAAACGGGTTTAAGAAAAAATTGGGCAGGAAACGAATAACCAGGCCCAGTAAAACAGCAATAGCAAAATTAGCGCCCACACCCGCCGCGCTCACCCAAATAATGCCTCGGCGCTGGTCTTTGAAATTATAAGGATTGATCGGCACGGGTTTGGCGTAGCCAAAAAACGCACCAAAAAAATAAAGCAGCATTAGCGGCATTAGCACCGTGCCCCACCAATCAATGTGGGCCATGGGATTGAGAGTTAGCCGGCCGGCGTATTTAGCCGTTAAATCCCCCTGCCGCCAAGCAGCCCAGGCGTGGGCGTACTCGTGCACAATGGCCGAAAAGATTATTATGATATAGAGGAATAGCGCGTTTCGTAAATCCATAAATTTGCCAGATTAACTATTTTAGTGTATCATGCCAAAGACAAAATAAAAAGTGCTCAGAAAAATCTATGCCAAAACAATGTGCTATCTGCGGCAAGGGCTCCGTTATGGCGGTGACACTAGTTAAGCTTCGCGGCAAATATAATCCCACTGCCAAAGTTAGAAAACACCCTAATTTGCAATGGGTGCGCTTGCCCTCGGGCGTAAAGCCACGTGGGGGCCACGCCCCTTTACGGGGCCGACGAGTTAAGGCCTGCACCCAATGCATCAAAACACTTCATAAGAAATAAGCGAGTTTTAAATTTTGCCAGGTCGCTCCCAACGGCCGACAAATTTTGTCCGTTGCCCAGCGACGGACTTTTTAGTTTAACTAAAGCTAATCAAAATTTCCTAACGGGCCATGGGATAACGGTAGTCCGCACCCTTGGGGTGGGTGTAGCGGGGGTTCAATTCCCCCTGGCCCGACTAAAAAATTAAAATCCCCACCAATAAAGTGGGGATTTTTAGTGAGGATTACTGAATAAATTATAATTAGTCCGGTTCTAGTCGGTCTGACCAGTATCGCCCTGAATGACAATCTGCTCATTGTCTGCTTTCAAGGATAGGGCTTTTTGAGCCCTTTCTAAAAGCTCGTTGTTCCCGCCTTCTTTGCAGCCAATAATAATCGCCATCAGTTGCAGATCATTATATTCATCGTATCCTCCCTTTTTTTGACCTCCCATCTCTTTCACCTCCTCTCAAAATTTTAAAGAACAAAAAAACTGGCCTCGGGAGGCCAGTCAACTATCAATTCCTAAATTAAATGCCGGCGGACTGAACTCCCTTAGTCAGTAAAAAAATAAAAGCCAAACCAAAAACTATTTTGGCCAAACTTTATTTTTAAATTGGAATCAGTCGCTTTCATGAGCATCTTCAGTATAACTCAAATAAAACGAGTGTCAACGCTGGGAGCGCTTTGACCGCCAAGGGTTTCCTAAAAAATCCGCGAATTGATTTCTTTGAGCGACGGCAAGTCCTTTTTGATAATCCGGTAGAAAATCACAAAGGGCAGGCCGATAAAAATCAGCACGGAAAACCACTTGTGGTCTTGACCCCCAAAGGGCATGGGCTCTGACATAAATTATAAGCGAAGCTTGTCATCCCTTCGGGAGATCACCCGCAGGGTGAAAATTGGTTCGTTCGTTCGGAAAGAAAATAAATTTTCTTTCCTCCCTCACTGCCAATTATAAAATCGCTGCTAACTGCTTAATTAAGGCCAGGGCAACTGGCGCGGCTAATAAACTATAGGACTCTACCCCATCATCATCTTTAATGGTCCAGGGCCGTTCTAAAGTTTTGACCGAGCCGTCCGGCTGCATCTCATAATGGTATTCCGGCGTTAATTCATAATCATCCACCCTGTCTTTGGCCTTGTCTATCGGCACGGAATTTCGCAATAGGATCTTGGGTATGCCATGCAAAGAAAAAGCTTTTTCTATCAGCTTATCATCCAATTCCAGCCGCTCCCTGATAGTTTCAATTCCCAAGTTATCGCCTTCCTTGACCACCATTTGGGACTCACCACAAGCCGGGTCGTCACAAACCAGATAAAACTCTTTTTTTTCTTTATCATAACCGACCTTCTTGGTGGCGAACAATTTCAGATTGCGCGGCGTGTGGCACTTGGGGCAGATAACACGAAACTTCATCCGCTCATCAATCACCGATTCGGGAATGCTGATGGCTACAAAAATATCCGGGTCCTCCCGAAAATTGATAAGGTCGCGGAAATACAAAGAATAAGAAAATTGATCCAGCTCTCTGGGAAAGCCGTCAATGAATAGCGTTTTTTTGGGCAACTTAGCAATTTCCATTTTAACCAAAGCCAGAATGAATTCGGTTGGCAGAAGGGTTTTGGTGCTGCGACCGAGCAACGCGTCTATAGC
Organism: Candidatus Portnoybacteria bacterium CG02_land_8_20_14_3_00_45_8; assembly: GCA_002780785.1. GTDB lineage: Bacteria > Patescibacteriota > Minisyncoccia > Portnoybacterales > GWB1-42-6 > PEUE01. The sequence goes on along the minus strand of PEUE01000021.1, from coordinate 2,141 downwards.
ATCTTCGATGGAAATATAGCCGCGATAATTCTTTTGCAAATAAACCATCAATTCCTGCTTCTTGACCGGGTCTTCCAAGCTGGCATGAACATCACGCACCAGATCGCCAATGGAAACGTGGCCGATTTTTTCCTCGCCAAAAACTTCTTTCATCAGCTTAGAATAAGTGCCCTTACCAGAATTCTTTTTGCCCAAAAAATAGGCAATAAAAGTTTTATCCTTCAAGTATTCTTTAATTTTCTTTATTTCCGGGCCGGCTTTTTGTTCAAAATACTCTTTCCGCTCCTGCGGGTCGGACAAATTAAACTTTTGAGTAACGCCATCAACCTTGGTCTTAAACAACGGGTAATCTTTTTCGTAGCTTTTCATAAAATAATTTTCCTTAAAATAAAATCCCAGGCGGGATATTTTCATTATAAGCAAAGCTTGTCGTCCCTTCGATTGTAGCAATGATATTAAAATAAATCAACTACCTCTGAATACAGGCCCTAAGATCGCATTGAAAATTAATGTCGCCTACTTGGTCATTGCGCAAAATACTTGCTACGTTTTTTAATCTTGCCAGTGTCTCGCTCGCCGGATGACCATAGCGGTTTTTGGCGCCAACTTGGATAACGGCAATTTGCGGCGCGACCGCCGACAAAAACTCCGCGCTTGTTGAATTTTTACTGCCGTGGTGCCCCACCGCCAAAATATCGGCCCGCAAATCCGCGCCCAGCATCAGCAACGGCTGTTCGGTCTGCTCCTCCGCGTCGCCGGTAAATAAAATAGAGTTTCCCCCATAAATTATTTTGCCGACAATAGAAGTAGCGTTAGTATTTTTACTGAAGTCCCGGCCGTTTATTTTTCCCAAAGGATATAAAATTTTAATGGCCAAATTATCGGCCATTTTTATTGTCTGTCCGGCGGACGCAAAAACCACCGGAATATTTTTCTGTTTAATCAGCTCGTTCCACGCTTGGTATTCAGCGGTATTATCCGCAATCCCGGTTTCCATAATTTGTCCAACCTCATAACGGCGCAAAACCTCAACTAAACCGCTCAAGTGGTCCGCGTCGGGATGCGTCAAAATCACCAGCTCAATTTTTTTATCAGTCAACGGCAAGGCCTGGCCGAGCTTCGCCAAAACAACATCCGACGGCCCGCCGTCAATTAGCACCTGATTGCCATTGGGCGCCGCCAAAAAAATCGCGCTCCCCTGCCCCACGTCAAAAAAATCTATTCTTATCTTATCGCTGCTGCCGGTCTCTTGCGCTAAAACCTGCGACCAAATAAAAACCGCTCCCACCCCCAACGCGACCAATAAAATCCATCCAAAGTCATTTTTTATTTTTTGAAACATTTCTACTATAATGGACTTCTAATGTTTTTCAAACTCGGATTGGTCACCTTAGTATAAAGTTGCGTCGTCCGGATATTAGCGTGACCCAATACTTCCTGCACATATCTCACATCCACGCCATTCTCTAAAAGATGGGTTGCGAAACTATGCCGCAAAGAATGAAAAGTAGCGTCTTTTTTGATGTCTGAATTTCGTAAGGCGTTCTCAAAAACTTTCTGAGCGCTACGCTCATCTAATTTGCCGCCGCGATTACTTGCAAACAAATAATCATTGGCGTTTCTCAAAGCAATTAATTCTTTTAACCCGTTGCTTATTTTCTCTGAAAGTATGCTAATTCTGTCTTTGTTTCCTTTTGCTCCCTTAATATGTATGGTCAATTCTCCCAAATCAATATCCTTGATCTTTAAATTAATAGCCTCGCTCACACGTAAACCGGCTCCATACGAAAGGGAAATTAGTAATTTGTGTTTTGGATTTTTTATTGAATCGATCATCCGTTCAATTTCATTCCTAGACAACACGACAGGCAGCTTACTGGCAGTTTTGGCAAATTTAATGTCTATCTTCGTGCTGCTTTTACAAATTTCCAGATAAAAATACTTGATAGCATGGAGGTGCAAATTGATTGTTTGCGATGACTGTCCCAGAGTTTGTTTTTCCAATAGATATTCTTTGATCTTGGCAATTTCCGGCTCGCGCCCAACATTTTTTATATATTTAAAATATTCCCTCAGACAAAACAGGTAGCTCTTTATAGTCTTGCGACTATAATTTCTGAGCTTAAGTTCGTTCTCTATTT
>PEUE01000026.1:709-6532 GCA_002780785.1 Candidatus Portnoybacteria bacterium CG02_land_8_20_14_3_00_45_8 | reverse complement strand
TCATTGGCGGCCGGAACAAGTTAAAAATATCTTGATTCCGATTTTGCCAAAATTAATACAGCAAAAAATCAGTGGTTTAATTCGCCGATCTCACGAATCGCGTAAAAAAGCAAAAGAATTGCTGGAAGAAGCAAAAACAAGAGTGGAAAAATTGATAGAGCAGGCGTAGGGCGATTGGCAGTTGTGTAAACAAAAAAACCGCGGCTGGGGACAGGGCGGTTTTTTTAAATCCCTCCTAACCTCCCTTTAAAAAGGGAGGAGGAATTTTATCGAGTGGTAATCGCCAAGAGCGCCATGAAGCGGGCGCGTTTAATGGCCGTGGCCAGCTGGCGCTGGTGATAATTGCAAACACCGGTGCGGCGGGGCGGCAAAATCTTTGCTTGGCCCGACAAAAACTTGCGCAGGAGTTCTGTGTTTTTGTAATCAATGTATTGAGTATTTTCTTGGCAAAAATAGCAGGATTTGTCCATGGCTCATTTTAACATTCTAACATCTTAACATTTTAACATCGAACCTTTGACTGCATAGATGGTCTTAATGTTTTTATATTAATATGCTTAAATGTTTGTATGTTCAAATGATTTAAAAGGGTATGTCGTCAACATTGACTTTGCCGTTTTTTTCGTCCGAAAAGTCCTCGTCAGCGTCAATAATGGGAATTTCTTCGCTGGCGGTGTTTTGTTGGGGACTGGCGCTGGGAGCATTATCGCTGGTGCCGCTGCCGCCACTGCCGCGCGGTCCGAGCTGCATATTTTCCATAACGATTTCGGTGCGATAGCGCTTGGAGCCGTCTTGTGCCTGCCAGGAACGGGTTTGAATTCGTCCTTCCACCAGCACAATTTTTCCTTTATTCAAATATCGGCTGCAAATATCGGCTAGCTTTCCGAAAGCCACCACATTGTGGAATTCGGCGGTTTGCTGTTTTTGGCCGCTTTTATCGGTATAGATGCGGTTGGTGGCCACGCTGAAATTGCATACCGGCTGGCCCGAAGGCAAGGTGCGTGTTTCCGGGTCGCGCGTCAGATTTCCCAAGACAATGGCTTTGTTAAAATTCATTAAAATTACAGATGTACAGATTTTTACAGATGTACAGATTTTAATTTTATCTGTAAATTTGTATTTATCTGTAAATTTGTATGTTTATTCCTTAAGTAATTCCTCTAGTTTTCTATCCAGTTCCTCAATTTTGACTTTCTCGCCCTTGTGAATTTCCGGCGTGACCATGGGTTTGGGCTTGGCGGGGCGGCGCTGGCGCAGGGGCTGTTCTTTTAGCAGTTTTCTGGTGATAATCATAAAACGCAAAATGTCGCTGTTTGATTTTAAGTTTTTTTGCAGTTCGTCAATCTTGTCGCTTTCCAGGTTAAATTCCACCACCGCGTGATAGCCAAAAATCTGTTTTTTGATCGGATAGCCAAGCTTTCTTTTATCCCAAACATCAGCGGTTTTAACTTGGCCGCCTAGGTCTTTGATAATAAAACTGCGGACTTTGGCAGCCGCCGCATCAATGTCTTTTCGCTCCATTAAAGGAGAGAGCAGGTAGATGAGTTCGTACATGGGTAAAATTATTGCTTAATAACACAGCCATCTTAGCAAATAAAAAGCGAATAGTCAACCGCGTCAGAATATGATAAAATGAACTCATGATTAACCCAAAGATTTTTAAGGCCTATGATATCCGGGGGCTGTATCCGTCAGAAATAGACGAGGAAACTGCTTATCAAATCGGCCAGGCCTTTATAGGATTTTTGAACAAAAAAGGGGGACTTAATAATCGCCAGATTGTGGTGGGGCGCGATATGAGGGTTTCATCAGACGACCTATTTGAGGCATTGACGCAATCGCTAATGAGTCGGTCGTTTGACGTGATAGACATCGGCCGCTGCAGCACGCCGCTTTTTTACTGGGCGCTAATCTCGGAGCGCGCGGCCGGCGGCGTGATGATTACCGCTTCTCATAATCCCCGGCAATATAATGGTTTTAAGCTCTATGGCGCTGAGGCCTGGCCAATTGGCGAAACTAGCGGCATGCAGGATATTAAGGCCCTGGCAATGAAAGAGATGGCGACGCCAATTGCGGCTTTGCCGGGCCGAGTGGTAAAAAAGGACATAATGAGCGGGTACTTGGCGTATGTAAAAAGCCGGATTGATTTGAAGAAACTCGAGCCCTTTAAAATAGTGGCTGACTGCGGCAACGGTATGATTGGGCCGGAATTGACGGAGTTGTTGAAAGTTTTGCCCGGTCAAATAAGGGTCTTATTTAGCGAACCGGATGGTACTTTTCCCAATCACGAGGCCAATCCCATCAAGGAAGAAAATCTGGTTGCTTTGAAGCAGGCGGTTAAAGAAGCAGGCGCGGATTTTGGAGTGGCGTTTGACGGAGACGGCGACCGCCTAACTTTTGTGGATGAGAAAGGAGAGAGTGTCCGCGGTGATTTTATCACGGCTTTAATTGCTGAAGAGCTTTTAAAAACCAGTCCCGGCCAGAAAATATTTTATGAGATTCGCAGCAGCCGCGCGGTGCCGGAAGCCATTGTAGCGGCGGGCGGTATGCCGATATTGGGTCGCGCCGGCCATACCTTAATTAAAATGCAGATGCGCCGGGAAGATATTTTGTTTGGCGGTGAATTATCGGGTCATTATTTTTTCAAGGACCTCGGTTTTGTTGATAGCGCATTGTTGCCATTGCTGATGATTTGGGAAGTTTTAGGCGTTGAACAAAAAACGCTGTCGGCCATAGTTGCGCCGTTTAAAAAATATTATCATTCGGGCGAGATAAATTTTAGCGTGGCTGACGCCGATAAAATCATTGAGGCAGTGGTCCAGCGCTTCAGTGATGGTCAGATAAAGCGGATTGACGGCATTACTATAGAGTATCCGGATTGGTGGTTTAATTTACGCAAGTCCAACACCGAGCCCTTAGTGCGGCTGAATATGGAAGCAGACACCGCAGAATTGCTGGAAGAAAAAAAGCAAGAAATTATCGGTTTAATAAAATAGTCCTACACACCTAAAAAGAGCACAAATTAAAAAGGCCTCAGCGATTAAACTGGGCCTTTTTTGTAGAGTCGTCTGGATCGTTGGTAATTAGACCTCTATCACAACCCCGTAAAGCCGCCTACGGCGACCACGGGGCAAACCGGCAGAGACAATCTTGCAGCGTCGTATGTATCGTCGGCAATTATACTTCTATTACAACCGGTAGAACCATTGGGCGGCGTTGGGTTTTGGAGTACAGGAATTGACCGATTTTATCACGGATATTCTCCTTAATGTAATTTTCATTCATCGGGCCTTGGCCGCCGGCCGCTTGGCGAACAATGATTTTAACCTTTTCCCTTACTTGGCGCAATAAGTCCTTGGACTCGCGCATATAGATGAAACCGCGTGAAATAATGTCGGGGCTGTTGCGTACCTGATGAGTTTTGGCGTCAATGGTCACAATAATCACAAACATGCCATCTTGCGCCATGGCTTGGCGGTCGCGCAGCACGATATGGCCGATATCACCGACGCCCAGGCCGTCTACGAACACGTAGCTGGTATCAACTTTTTTGTCGGTCACGACGGCTTGGCGGTTGTTAATTTCCATGACCGAGCCGTTATCCAGCACAAAAATATCTTCTTTGGGCAGGCCAATTTCTTGAGCCAGCTTAGCCGCTTCTTTCAGAAAGTAGTGGTTGGCATAGACCGGTAAAAAGATGTCGGGCTTAATTTGTCGGATAATTTCTTTGATACTCTCGGCGTTGCAGTGGCCGCTGGTATGCACGTCCATAATCTCGTTATGAATAACATTATCGCACTGGCGGTAAAGGTTATCTTTGAGCCGTTGAATAGTGCGTTCGTTTCCCGGAATAACGGAAGAAGAGAAAATAATCGTGTCCTGTTTGCGGACTTGAATATATTTGTGCTCGCCGCTCATAATGCGTGACAGCACGGCGTTGCCTTCGCCCTGCGCGCCGGTGCAGAGCACTATAATTTTATTGCTTGGATAGCGGTGGACTTCCTTGATGGAAATCAAAGCGCCCTTGGGAATTTTGATGTAGCCAAGCTCCTTGGCAATCTCCACATTGGTTTTCATGCTGTACCCGTCCAGCGCCACTTTTTTACCAATTTTATGGGCAAATTCAATGATATTGCCAATGCGTCTTACTTGAGAAGAAAAAGTGCCGATAATCACTTTGCCCTGGGCGGCGGCAATCAGTTTTTCTAGATTTGCGTACATTTCGTTTTCCGAAACCAAATTCGGTCGAGTATCGGTGGCGCCCAAACTTTCCAGCATCAGTATTTTGGGCGAGGGGAGTTGCGCTAAATGATGATAGGTGAGCGGCTGTTGGTTGGCTGGGTTTTTATCCATAGTCCAGTCGCCCGGGTGGATAATTGTGCCCTGCGGGGTGAAGAGGATAACGCCGACTGCATCCATAATGGAGTGTTCAACGTTGAAAAAACCAATTGTAAAATTACCTAGCCGGATTTTTTCGTCTACCGATTTGATGCGAGTAATATTTAAGTTGCGGGCTGATTTTTCTCGGTGGTCTTCCAGTCGTTTTTTAATCAGCGCCACAGTTAAGTCCCGGCCGATAATGGGCGGATAATTTAACTTTTCCAATAGGATGGGAGCCGCGCCGATATGGTCCATATGTCCGTGGCTGAAGATAACGCCGCGGATATTTTTTTCTTTGCCGCGCAGATAGCTGATATTGGGAATGATGTAGTCAATGCCCGGCATATCCTCTTCCGGAAATTGAATACCCATATCTAAAATAACGATGTCATCGCCATATTCAAAAATAGTCATATTGCGTCCGACTTCTTCCATGCCGCCCAGCGGTATGATTTTTAAAGAAGGGGGTTTTCTTTTGTCGGCCTGGCTTCTGATATCGGGCTGGTTTCTGTTGTCAGGACGGCCTCTAAAACGGGCTTGCCTCGATTCGGCGAAGCGGGATTGTCTCGCCCGCCTAGATTCGGCGGCGCTGGCTGAAGACCCCGCGAAGCGAGGTTGAAACTTTCGGTTAGAGCCCCTTTTTTCTTTTCTTGGTTCGATCGGTTGACTGACCGCCGGTTGACTGGCTGCTGCGTCGGCATTTTTTACTTTAACCTTAACAGCGCCGCGTCGCGACGGACTGCTTGAGTAGATAAGCATATTAACTTAATGCAAAATGCAAAAATCAAAAATCAAAATGAAAATGAAAAAATTCAAAATCATTTTGATCCATCCCGCCAGAGGCGGGATACCAAAATTTTACACTTTGATATTTTAATTTTTAATTAGAGTATTTTATGGTGGGCGGGAGAGGATTTGAACCTCCATGGTATTGCTACCGCTAGCTCCTGAAGCTAGTGCGTCTGCCGTTTCGCCACCCGCCCAATTTCAAGTCCTAAATTATGCTTTGAGGTCTTATTCTAGATTTTCTATTTCGCCCGGATAAATTCATTATCTGTCAGGCTTCTTTTTTACCCCGCACCACAGAACGTCACGGATGGACTAAGCCCAGAAGGACAATGTCCCGGAGTCACAGCGTGAGCCCTGTGGTGCGGGGTTTACAGACAAACAAAGCATAATTCAAAACTCGAAAGAACAAATAATAGCGTCCCCGCGGGACGGATTATATGAAGAGTTTTATGTTTTTTAGATAAGGCGCCAAGAGCAAGAGCAGGACGCCGAGAAATTAACGATATTAGAAGTATATCACACAATGATTTTAATGTCAAGGCCTAAGGGTAATGTCCACACACATATGGCGGTTTTCGTTCCCGGCTACTAAGCTGGGAGCATGTCTATCCATATGCCAACAACAATTAAAGAAGAGCGGTTAAGGTGGGTTTT
>PEUE01000026.1:542-684 GCA_002780785.1 Candidatus Portnoybacteria bacterium CG02_land_8_20_14_3_00_45_8 | reverse complement strand
CTGACAGACGCGGCCAAGGTCTGCCCGCACAGCCAACGGTCGCTGGAACGATGGCTGGCCGCTTACAAGCAGCGCGGGGAAGCCGGACTGGAGCCAAAGTCCACCAGACCAAAGACCAATCCCAGAGAAACACCGATCCGAA
>PEUE01000026.1:310-518 GCA_002780785.1 Candidatus Portnoybacteria bacterium CG02_land_8_20_14_3_00_45_8 | reverse complement strand
GAAAAGATAAAAACAAGTGTGCTTTAAAATTGAAATGGCAATTAGAGAAAGAAGGCATCGTTATCCATAAAAATACAATCCAGAAGATAATCAAAAAAGAGAATCTGGTCAGAAAATATCGGGTTAGGAAACTGAAGTATAAATATATTAAGATTCCGTTGGAAAAAGGCGAATTGGTGGAGATAGATATTAAGTATGTGCCGGATTT
>PEUE01000026.1:0-281 GCA_002780785.1 Candidatus Portnoybacteria bacterium CG02_land_8_20_14_3_00_45_8 | reverse complement strand
CGGCCATTGATTGCGCTTCAAGATGGCGATACTTAAAAATCTATGACAGTTTTAACAACGGCGACTCAATGAAGTTTTTAAAAGAATTAATAACTGTCGCCTCCTTCCGCATCCGGGCCATTAAGACGGATAACGGCAGTAATTTCACTAACCGCTGCACCGGCTATCTGAAAAGCTCCGATCCCTTGAACCCGCGGCTGCATCCGCTGGATATCCTGTGCCAGGAGCTGAACATTATCCACTACCTGATTGACCCGGGCAAACCGGCTCAGAATGGGAAA
>PEUE01000043.1 GCA_002780785.1 Candidatus Portnoybacteria bacterium CG02_land_8_20_14_3_00_45_8 | reverse complement strand
TCTCCTGATGTTCACCGGGTCAAAATTAGCCGCCTCCAACGCCACCTTTTTAGTTGACGCGCTAATTTCGGGTAAGCGGCCACCTTTAATCCCGGCGATGGCCACTGGGTTTTGGGCATCGGCAATAACTAAAATATTTTCATTCAATATTCGCTGCGCCTTGCCCTCATCCAGAGTGTTTATCTTTTCTCCTTCACCGGCTCGCCGGACGATTATTTTTTTCTCACCCAGCTTGTCCAAATCAAAAGCATGCAGGGGCTGGCCGCATTCCAGCATCACGTAATTAGTGATATCAACAATGTTATTAATGGAACGCAGACCGCAAACTTCCAATTTTTCTTTAAGCCATTCCGGCGATTCGCCCACTTTTACATCAACCACCACCCGCGCGCTGTAACGCGGACACAACTTCGGCTCTCGCACCTCAACGCTCAAATAATCTTTTATTTTAAAACCCTTGTCTTCCCTCAAGGACACCTTCGGCATTTTAAATTCAATATTCTCTATGGCCGCAATTTCCCGCGCTATACCCAGATGCGATAAGCAATCAAAGGCGCGGTTAGGCAAGACCTTGATGTCCAGCGCCCAGTCCCGACCGATTGGCTGAACTTCTTCCACCTCAAAAATTCGCATATTCAAATCGCCCGCCGTTTTTTTCGGGTCGGGTATGTCGGGGATATACTCCTTCAGCCAATTATAGGAAAACTTCATGCTCAATGTTATTTAAATTTTTACGAGCCCAATGCGAGTTAAAATTTAACTATAACATTGAGCACCCCGCCCCATTTCCACCCAAGTTCTTGGTTGTCCACCTGTGTAAGGCGAAGCCGTTTCTCTTGAGTTTTATGGTTCGCCGCCAAACTTGGAAAGAAATGGGGCGGGGTAAAGGTTTTCTGGCTAAAATTTCTACGCACTTTGTGCTTGAAATTTTAGAGAAAGCCCTTTAAAATTGTTTCAAAAACCTCATGTCTCCACCCGTTAATAACCGAATGTCATTGATATGATATTTCAACATCGCCAGCCGATCTATTCCGAATCCAAAAGCAAAGCCCTGCCATTCATTGCGCACATAGCCCGCCGATTCAAAGACAAATTGATTAACCATACCGGCTCCGCCCATTTCCAACCAACCGGCATTTTTGCAGACCCGGCATCCCTTTTGGTCGCAAAAAACACAGGCCATGTCTACTTCAAAGCTGGGTTCGGTAAAAGGAAAGAAGCTGGGCCGCAACCGGATTTTAGCTTTTGGACCATAAAGCCGCTGGAAAAACTCATCCACTATCGCTTTAAAATTAGCCACCGAAATATTCTTGTCTACCATTAAGCCCTCAAATTGATGCAGTTGATATTCGTGCGAAGCATCGGTTGCCTCATTACGAAACACTTTGCCCGGAACAATAATCCTAAAAGGCGGTTCGTTTTTTTCCATAAAACGAATCTGATTGGGAGAGGTATGCGTGCGTAAAACTAAGTCCTCTCCGCCCGCCGGATTTTTGACATAAAAAGTATCCTGCATATCGCGCGCCGGATGGTCTTTGGGCATATTCAGCGCTTCAAAATTATACCATTGGGTTTCCAGTTCCGGCCCATCAACAACAGAAAAGCCCAGCGACTTGAAAATATTTTCAATCTCCCGCAGCACCAGGGTGCGCGGATGCCAGTGACCCACCAAGGGCTTAGCGCCGGGAGCTGTAATATCCAACCACTCTTCGGCCAACTGCCGACTTGCGGTTTTAACTTTTTGCCAGCTGTCTTTCAACAACTGCTCAATTTCCTGCTTAAACGCGTTAAGCTGCCGGCCGTGCTCCGCTCGTTCTTTTTCACCGAGCGTCTTCACCTTTTCCAAAATTTTATTTAACTCCCCTTTCCGGCCCAAATATTTCACGCGCAAGTCCTCCAGCGATTGTTTATCGCTGAGTTTTTTTAAATCCTCCGCAAACTTTTTTCTAACTTTATCTATCACAGAATCATCTTAACATTCAAACATACTAACATTTTAACATCAACATCTAATTGAACGGCTGCAAAATTATCCCTCTATGTTTTTATGTTAATATGTTCGGATGTTTATATGTTTTTTATTCCTGCTGCAAAAAGGCAATTTCAATTGCCACCACGATTATTAAAAAAATTGACGATGTCCACCAGTAAAACACGCCGCCCAACTGCATCAGCAAAAAACCGATTAGAAGCAAGCTAAGCAAAGTGCCTTCCCGAAAAGACGTGCCCAAAAAATGTTCGGCCGGCTTGGTTTTATTTCTCTTCCGCCGCCAGTAAAATCCGAACAAGCTGAAAAAGCCGCACATCGCCAGAAACAAACTTAAAAACAATAGAATTAAAATCGTCGGGTTGGCGTTTTGCGGCGAGAAACACCACAAAATTCCCAAAAAACAACCCAGCGCCACGAAGCTGGCGAGCGCTATCAGCCAAAGGTAAGTTTTGAGCGTCATAAGCAGATTTTTCCCTGTTTTAATTTTACCAGATTTTGAAGTAAAAAACAAGGGCAAAATAGATAAAAATGTGGATAAAACCCATTAACCCAAGAGGCCAAAAAACCGCTCAAATAAGCGGTTTTTTTGATATGCGGCGTATATGGGACGATGTTGGAGCGTATATTATGGAGAATAGGCTCTAAGCTATACAAAAACCCCCGTTAGGAGGTTTTTGCTGTTTCCGCTCAAAATGAACGGATTACATCTTACAGCTTTATGATATTCCTTTTGCGTTTGCCTTGTCAAGACATTGACAAGCTTTTTTATAGATTGCGTGTCTTTTATTTATGCTCTAATTCACTCCTTTTTTTATTTAAATATATAAAATTACATTTATTACCATTTTGTAAAACGAAGTTTTTTATTTTGTCTGATAAAACTTGCCTAAATGAATAAACCTGAATTCGTTTATCGGCGCTACAGCATTCCTTAATTACCGGTAAAAAATGCTTATCTCCCGAAAACAAAATAATATACTCTATCTTCTTGTCATTTATAAACTTATGTATGGCATTTTTAATATCGCCATCAACATCTCCATCAATTTTTCCGTCTATATATTGAAGCGGTTTTTTAAACACGCTAATTCCTAAGCTGGCTAATTTATTATAAAATCCTTGTTGTTTTATCGCCCTTTCCTTAAATGTTTCGTTAGACGGATTGTTATCTTCGCAACCATATAGGCAAAAAAGGTTAATTCATATTTATTCTCTAGATGTTCCTGGATTTTTTTATAAGAAATGCGCCATTTAGCATACCTTGCTCCATAAAATATGTTTGAAATATCAACAAAGGCCGCCGCCTTTGGTTTGTTATAAGTTTCCATAAATTTTTTTATTTATTAGGAGGGCTTCCTCTGCTATTTCTTCGTCGCTTTTTTAAAATGCGCGGCTAGGGGACGATGTTGGAGCTTATTTAGTCTTTGCTAAAATGATTCTTGGTTCGCCGTCACCGAAATAATTATCTTTCCGTGACTCTATAATAAAACCAAATGAAAGATATAACATTACTGCATGCACATTATGCGGATGAACCGCAAGATCAATTCTGCGCATATTTTTTAATTCTTCTAAAATTTTAGTCAAAACTTCTTGCCCTATACCTTGCCCCTGAAACTCGGGAATTATTGCAAAGCCACTCAAATATGCATGGCTGTCTCCTTTTATTTCATAACTAATGTCTCCAATCGCAACACCATCTTTTTCAATGAGATATACAGTACTTTTAGATAGCTCCTCTCTCCATTCTTCTTCAGTTACCATTGCAGAATATGTTTTCAAATTTGAAACATTTTTTTCTATCCGCAACAAAATTCCCAAGTCTTCAATTGTGGCCTTCTGTAAAGTTATCATATTTTTTATTAACACCCCCTAATGACACTTTTCAGTATCTCGACATCAAAAACTGACTGCGGGCCGTAGGGGATTCGAACCCCTGATCTTCTCCGTGACAGGGAGACGCGTTAAGCCAGGCTACGCTAACGGCCCAAGTAATATTTCGGATAGAAAAATTTGTAGCTGCGAGTGGATTTGAACCACTGACCTGACGCTTATGAAGCGCCCGCTCTAACCGCTGAGCTACGCAGCCCCGTATAAAAATAGTATGCTTCGCTATATTTTCTGCACTCGCTCGGAAATGAAGATGAATCTTCATTTCACTCACTCCTTTAAAAATAACGCCTGAATTAAATTCTGTCACCATTTAATTTGCGGCGTTAATAATTGCAAGTGAGGAAAGAATGAAAGTTTATTTTCATTCTTTGCGAGCGCCGCAATTTCAAGCTTCGCTTATAATTCAGTGTTGCGGGGCCGGGAATTGCACCCGGGCCTGGGGCTTATGAGACCCCCGAGATACTACTTCTCCACCCCGCGATAAAATAAAGATTTTATAACTACCATAGTATAACTAAAAACACACCTTTAGGCAAGCACATTATAAAAACAGGGGAGACCCTGTTTTTATAATTATCTCTATTTTTTACGACAAATATTCCAATTCCTTCAGCGCCGCGCCGAATTTTTCAACGGCCTCCAGGGCTTGCTCTTGAGTTAGCTGAAAGCCGGGTTCGTGGACTATCTGGTTGCGCAAGTGATGCGCTTCTAAGACCAGCGGCAGGGCTTTGAGTTCGTGCGCTTCAAAGTTTTTCAAACGCACATCCATATCTTTGCCCGGCAAACCCATGCGCTGTAAAATGCTGTCAAAGAGATTATCGGCTTCAATTACGGCGAGTTTTATATTGGCTTCGTCTCCCCGATGCAAGCGTTCCAAAATCCCCTGCCAGCGCTTGTCGGGCCCGGAACTCATAGCAAACTCCCAGGCATAAATCCGCTCTTTTATCCACCAAGCCGCGTTAACCTTTTTTAGCAGCACCACGATAAGAAAAATCAGGAAAAAAGAAAATAAATAACAGGCCAACTTCACGAACAAAAGAGAGTTCGCAAATTGCTCCGAGGATACAAAAATATAAATTTGGTCGTAGAGGTCGTAAAAATACTCCATAGTGCTTTAATTGTATAGCGGATTTCCGCCTTTGATAAGTGCCTCGGCGAGCTCCGCCGCCTGAAAGATTAGCTCTTCGGAAAAATGTTTACCGATAATTTGCAGCCCCACTGGTAGTTTCTCCACCTGACCGCAGGGCAAAGACAACGCCGGTACGCCGGCCAAATTAACCGGCACCGTATAAATATCAGAAAGATACATCGTAACCGGGTCATCAATTTTTTCGCCGAGCTTGAAAGCAGGCGTTGGCGCTACCGGCGTCATTATCAAATCAACCTTATCAAAGGCCTGACTAAAATCTGACAAAATTTTGGTTCGCACTTTTTGCGCCCGCAGATAATAGGCGTCGTAGTAGCCGAAAGACAACGAATAAGTGCCCAGCATCACGCGTCGGCGGACTTCATCGCCAAAACCATGCTGGCGCGATTTCAGATAAACATCTAAAAGATTATTTGTTTCTTGTTTTTGGTCGGCGCCGGCCGAGTAGCCGTATTTGATGCCGTCGTAGCGAGCTAAATTCGCCGAGACCTCCGAAGCCATAATGATATAGTAGCAAGCCAGAGCGTATTCGGAATGCGGCAAACTAATTTCCTCAACGCGCGCGCCCTGCTTAACTAATTTATCAATCGCCTGCCGGACCAACTTCTCAACTTCTTTATCCAACCCCTTGGCAAAATATTCTTTGGGCAAACCAATTTTTAAATTCTTGGCTTCTAGCTTAAACTTAGTGGCTTGAGGAAAACTAGCGCTAGTTGAATCCCGCGGATCCTTACCTTTGATGACCTCAAAAACAGCCCGGCAATCTGCCACGTTTTTGGTTAAGGTCCCAATCTGGTCAAGCGAGGAAGCCATAGCCATCAGGCCGTAACGGGAGACCGCCCCGTAGGTCGGTTTAAGGCCAACCACACCGCAAAAGGAAGCCGGCTGCCTAATTGAACCGCCGGTATCAGAGCCCAAAGCATAGACACACTCGTTGGCCGCCACGGCCGCGGCCGAACCGCCCGAAGAGCCGCCCGGCACCCGTTCTAAATCATGCGGGTTGCGCGTCGGCCCAAAGGCTGAGTTTTCGGTGGAGGAGCCCATCGCAAACTCGTCCATATTCAATTTACCCAATATCACCGCGCCGGCTGATTTTAGTTTTTTTACTACCGCGGCGTCATAAGGCGCAATATAGTCAGCCAGAATTTTTGACGCCGCCGTGCACTTTTTTCCCTCTACCAACAAGTTATCTTTAATGGCGCAGGGCACGCCTTCCAGCAACCCAATATTTTCCCCGGCCTTGATTTTATCATCAGCTTCCGCCGCCGCCTTTTGCGCCAAATCAGCGGTTATTTCCAGATACGCGTGAATTTTAGTATCTTCTTTTTTTATGCGCGCCAAAAATGCTTCGGTTAACTCTTTAGCCGAAAACTCCTTGGCTACTAAGCCGTCGTGGGATTGTTTAATTGTTAATTTGGTTAGATCCATTCTTATAAAAGATTAATCTCGTTATTTTTTCTAAGCGAGGCCAGCCGTCAAGAAAAATGTGTCGCAGACGCCTCCGCTTCTTTGTCTTTTTACGTTGGGCGAGGCGG
>PEUE01000035.1:2946-9088 GCA_002780785.1 Candidatus Portnoybacteria bacterium CG02_land_8_20_14_3_00_45_8 | reverse complement strand
ATATTTCTTTATTGTTGCTAACTGTTAACTGTTCGCTGTCTGCTGTTTTTATTGCTTCTGCCAATTTCTCCGAACTGACCATTTTTTTAATACTGGCTTTTTCTCTACCAGACACGCTGTAAATCGGCAACAGAATTGTTTTATCAGCCCCATCAAATGCCGTAATAAATCTATCAAATAATTTATAAGTTCGCTGGTACTGATGCGGCTGAAAGACGCACCACAACTTCCCTTTCCCTTCAACTAATTCTCGCGCTCCGGCCAAAGTAGCTTTTATTTCAGTTGGGTGATGGCCGTAGTCATCGTAAATTTTCGCGCCGTTGACCAAGCCCCGATATTCCATTCGGCGCCAAGTGCCGGAAAAATTATTTAACGCCTCAATGGCGATTTTTTCATCTATGCCCAAGACCCGCGCCACCGCCAACGCCGCGTTGGCATTAGAAACATTGTGCTGGCCGGTAATTTTTAGATTTAATCCGTCTACGGCTTTTGAATTATAATTTTGAATTTTTAATTGTGGTTTTGATTTTTGATTTTTGATTTTTGCTATATTTATGTCTTCTTCATTTACAATCAACGTTCCATCTTCCGGCAAACGCGAAACATATTTGCCAAAGGTCTTCATAATATCCGGCAAACCACCCGTATAAGTGTCCAAGTGCTCTTCTTCAATATTCAACAGCACCAAAATTTTTGGCCAATAATTTAAAAAGGACCGGTCGTATTCGTCCGCCTCAATCACCAAGTGCCGACTTTTCCCTACTCGACAATTGCTATCTCCCCACTCGCGTACTTTCGTCCCCACAATTACCGTTGGGTCTAGTCCCGCCCGTTCCATCATCAAACCAATCATCGCCGTGGTGGTGCTTTTGCCGTGTATGCCCGAAACCGCAATGGTATATTTTTGTTTAGTTAACTCACCCAGCGCCTCGGCATATTTTTGACATTTTATGCCTCGCCTGCGTGCCTCAACTAATTCCGGATTATCTTTTCGCACCGCCGCGCTATAAATCACTAAATCCGGTATTCCTCCCCCCTTTATAAAAGGGGGGCTGGGGGGGATTTTTGCGCCTACTTTACGCAAATCTTCTATTATCTCGTTCTCCGTTGCGTCCGACCCGCTCACTTCTGCTCCCTGTGCCAAATAATATCTAGCCAAGGCAGAGACGCCAATTCCTCCAATGCCGATAAAATGAATCTTCTGTTTTTTATTTTCCATTTACCTATTCGTACGAATTATACATTAATAATTTTTGCTTTATTACTATAATAGGAAAAAATACCAAAGAGCGCCAGACCTGCCGCCACCTCCAGGGCTCGCGCAAGGTCCGCCATAGCCATTCCAGCCCCAAACTCCGTAAAAACTTGGGTGCGCGCCGAACTCGGCCGGCTAAAAAATTAAATGCGCCGCCCACGCCCATAGCTAATTTAACCGATGGGACTTTGGACAAATTTTGCGCAATCCACTGCTCCTGTTTGGGTGAGCCCAGCGCCACAAACAAAATCCGCGGCTGACAACGATTGATTAAATTAACCGCCTCATCAAGATTTTCAGTAAATCCAATTACATTTTCATATCGCCCGGCGATTTTAGCAGCCACGCCGTGCCGGCCACCCAGCAAAAAGACATTTTCCCTGATGCCCGAGTCCTGATTTAAAATACTGCTCATCAAATCAACTCCGCTGATTCTTTCCTCCAGGGATTGGCTCAATAATTTAGCGGCCAGCACCACTCCCGAGCCGTCCGCCACGCTCAAATCCGCCTGATTTAAAATCTCCCGAAACACTTTGTCGTTCTGCGCCCGAACTAAAAAATCGGTGTTGACCGTAACCACATAATGCTGTTGGCCGTCAACCAAAAAACCTTTAATCTTATCCCATGCCACGGCCAGCGAGACCTTGTTTATTTTTACGCCCAGCAACTGAACCATATATCTTTTAGTTTTCCATTTACCTATTCGTACGAATAAGACAATACTACATTTTAAGCGGACACGCTTTCAGCACCGCGTATTCGGCACCGTCAGATTTTAAATCGCTTTCCATTACATCTATGCCGCCCACCTCAACCTGCGCGTCAAGATTTTGCTCAATATCGGCTTGATTAATATTGGCTTCCCGCCACCGCCCGGCCTTAACGCGCGCCAGAGTGATATGGGGCTTGAAGGGCCGATTTTCTGCCCGATAAAAACCCGAATCGCAATCAATCAGCGCCGCCTCCAGTTCTTTTTTAAATTCGGTCAATTCTTGACTAGCTTCTCCTTCCAGCCAAATCATGCGAGGAGCTTTACCCGGAGGACCCAAAACTATGCGTCTAAAATTAATAAAAAATGGCTCAAATTTAGCCGCCGCCTCTTTTGTTACCCGACAAATCTCCAGCATTTGTTCATCGGAAACATAACCGATAAAAACCAGCGTCAAATGCAAGCTCGGCGCTTTGGTCCAACGAACCGGTAGCCCCCGTAAAACTTCGCCTGTCGGCGTCGCACGGGGCAAGTATTCAAATTTTTCCCGATATTGCTTTAATCGTTTTTTCAGACCCTCCGGTAAATTTATGGCGATAAATACGCGATGTTTCATCCCGTTAGAGAAAGGAAGCGCTTTAAACGATTTTTTAAATATCTTTTGCCCATGCCCGACTTTAAATATCTTTCGCGGGTAAAAGCATCATTTTTATTAATACACGCCTCATAATAAATTAGACTAAATGGACCGCGGCCTTTTGTATAAAAAACTAAACCTTTATTATGTTCTTTAAAGCGCTTCCGTAAATCGCCAGCACAGCCAGTGTACCAATGTTTATTCTTTTTGCTTTGTAAAATATAGGTGTACCACATTTTGTTTTTCTCTAACGGGATTCTTATTTACATCATATCACGCAGAATGCTAAAATCAAACCAACTTATGTATCTCTTAGACATTATTCCCACCACCAAAATCCCCCACACCCAACAACAGGTTTTTAGTTATTTTTCCGGCCAAAAATTGCCGCCGGGCGCTTTAGTGCAAATTCCGCTGGGCAAGCGAAAAGAATTAGGCATTGTTTTTGACGCCCACAAAATCGCCGACTATAAAATGGAACTTAAGCGGACGAACTTTGAATTGCGCAATATCAGCCAAATAGTTTCCGCCAAACCCATTTTAACCAAGCAACAAATTTCCCTAGCGCTGTGGCTCGGCCAATATTATTTTTGTTCGCCGGGGCTGTTTGTAAAAATGTCTTTACCGCCATATTATTCTTCGAGCAAACCCCGCTCCAGCGGGGTGCGTCGAGAAGTTCTCGACTCCGCGCCTACGACGCCTCGCTCGAACAATAAAATAAAACAAAAGCTTATTCTGGCGCCGACCGTAGCACAAGCGGAAAAAATAACAACCGGCCACAAAGACGCAACTTTGTGGCACAGCGGTTTAAAGTCCAAACAGCTTAACGAAGTTTGGTGGCAGGTAAAAAACGGCCAAGCGCAAACTATTGTCGGCACTCGCTCGGCTGTTTTTTTACCCTTTACCAACCTCAAAAAAATAATCATTGAAGATGAATCCAATTCCAGCCATAAATCCTGGGATACGTGGCCGCACTACGGCGTTCAAGCGGCCGCAAAAAAGTTGGCGGAAATTTTTAAAGCAGAGATGTCATTGCGAGGAGGCCCGCCTTGGCTGGACGACGAAGCAATCCAGTGGCAAACAATTAAAAAAGAACGGGATCGCCATGTCGCTTCGCTACGCTCCGCTCCTAGCGATAACAAAATATTGATTATTGATATGCGCGCCGAGCTTAAAGACGGCAATTTTTCCATTTTCAGCCGAGCGCTGCAATCAGCCATAAAAGACACGTTGGCGCAGAACCAACAAGTTGTTTTATTTATTAATCGCCGCGGCGCCGCCAATTTTATTCTATGCCGCGACTGCGGCTACGTGGCTAAATGCCAGCAATGCGACGCGCCGCTGGCTCATCATTTAATAAATAGCCAGCCGACACTGCTCTGCCACCACTGCGGCGCCAAAGACACAGCGCCATCGCTTTGTCCCAAGTGCCATGGCTCGCGCGTTAAAACCATGGGCACAGGCACTCAAAAAGTTGAAATGGAAGCCAAAAAACTTTACCCCGACGCCGGTCTCGCCCGCCTGGACAGCGACATAGCTCCCCAACCCAAAGACCAACAAAAAATAATTGACGCTTTTGTCAAAAAAGAAATAGACATTTTAATCACCACCCAAATAATTTTTTCCTGGCTGGAAGAAACAAAAAAAGCCGCGCCAAATGTGGTCGCGGTTTTATCAGCCGACACTTTATTGCATCTGCCGGATTTTCGTTCGGGTGAACGGACTTGGCAAACAATAATGACTCTTGAAAACCTATTGCGTCATTCCGAGCGCAGCGAGGAATCTCCGACGAATGTCGGCCCGCATTCGCGGGAGATCCCTCGTCGCTATGCTCCTCGGGATGACAAACAAAAAACATTTCTTGTCCAAACCTACAACCCCGACAATTCCGTAATGAAGTATCTAGCCAAAAACGACTGGGCCGGTTTTATCAAAGAAGAACAAGAAACCCGCCAAGCGTTAAATTATCCGCCCTATTCGCAAATTGTTAAATTAACCTTCCGTCACCGCGACGGCCAAAGGGCCGGACAAGAAGCCAAAATTTTGGCGGCCAAACTGAAACATACAAGCTCTATTATTTGTCATTCCGGCGAAAGCCGGAATCCAAAATCTGGATCCCGCGTCAAGCGCGGGATGACGAACAACTATAACATTGAAATCTCCGACGCTCTCCCCGCTTTTATCCCGCGCGAACGAGACAAATATGTTTGGAATATTATTCTCAAATTTCCTTTTTCTTCTCCCCTCTTTCGTAAAGAGGGGCTGGGGGGGATTTTTACCACTTCTGACTTCCTCCGCCACCGAAATTCCCTGCTCCAATACGTGCCGCAGGGTTGGGAAATTGACGTTGACCCAAGCGATTTATTGTAAAAGAAAAAACCTTGCAAATTTGTTTTCTTACAAATCTGCAAGGTCCTCGTAATAAAAACAATTCAATCTCCAAAAAAATATGTTTCCCGATGCAATAAAAGATATGCACCGGAAACTCCCCAACAGACGCCCCAACAACATAGAGTCATCCTGATGGGAGAAATCACCACTTCCATCTCCATCCCGGAAGCGATGATCGCAACGATGGCTCCGGAGAACACAATAAACGTACCGAGTACCCTCCGTTTGTCCGGACAATGACGATAGGCGTTGTCCAGAAATAGGCTGGCCCTGGGAAGAAAAAACAAAAAGATGCCCCCGACCCAAGCGCCTACCGTCCATCCCGCCCATGATCTCGAGATGAGGATGATATACACCCCCACCATCGTAAAAACCAGGGTCACAAACAAAGTTATGACCCCTATAATTCTATCCTCTCTTTCTTTTTTCATCTTTATTACCCTCCTTTTCTGAAATTGAATTATCTGTTTTTTGCGCTATACTAAACAGATAGCAAGCGCAGGTGTTTTTTAAAGGACATATTCTATGCTTAACAGCATACCACAACAAAATGTCAATGTCAATGATAGCGGTTTAAAAGTCGCTTTTCTGGGCACGCCTGAATTTGCCGTGCCGATTTTGGAAAAACTGGCGTCAAGTGAGCATAAACCAGCCGCGGTTTTTTGCGCGCCGGATAAACCCGTTGGCCGCCGGCAAGTTATGACTCCCCCGCCGGTTAAAACTCTGGCACAAAAATATAATATCCCCATCTGTCAACCAGAAAATGTTTCCAGTTTCAAGTTTCAAGTTTCAAGTTTAAATCCAGACCTAATAATCTGTGCCGCTTACAGGATTATCTTTCCCAAAGAAATTTTAGATATGCCAAAATTCGGCTGTCTAAATATCCATCCCTCTCTTTTGCCCAAATACCGCGGCGCCTCGCCAATTCAAGCGGCAATTTTAAACGGCGACACGAAAACCGGCGTAACAATTTTTAAAATGGACGAACAAATCGACCACGGACCCATTCTTATCGCTGAACACTTATCACTTATCACTAAAAGATATACGAGTCCCGAACTGTCCGACAAGCTATCCATCCTTGGCGCCGGCTTACTTATTAAAATCTTCCCCGACTGGGTTGTCGGCAAAATTACGCCAATACCGCAAG
>PEUE01000035.1:892-2916 GCA_002780785.1 Candidatus Portnoybacteria bacterium CG02_land_8_20_14_3_00_45_8 | reverse complement strand
AGCAAAGTCGAGGGGAATGAATCAGGAATTAAGGGTTTAAGAATTATAAAAGCTGATGCCAAAAAAGATGATTCAAATAGGCAACTAGGTGAAATTTTTTTAGACAAAAATAATGAGCTGTCGGTCCAAGCCGGACAAGGATATCTGATTATCAAAAAGCTCCAGCTTAAAGGCGGCAAACCCTTGTCCGCCCAGGACTTTCTGCGCGGCCATAAAAAAATTATTGGACAAATCCTAACATAAAAATATTGGAGGTTGATAAGCGGTCGCTGACTAACCCCAAACATTTTTAATCGGTGAATTCAAAAAATCCCCCCCGCTAAAACGGGAGGGATTTTGCATTCTGACGTCAGAAAGCAAACCATTATTCGGAAATTTCCTTACGCAGACGATTTAAGAAACTGGCCGCCAAATCCTTACCGCCCAAACCAAAAGCCAGACCTCCGGCAATGGCTATCATAGCGATCAAACCAGTAACCAGCGTCTGCAGCAACGCAAAAGCGACGCCCAGCTGAATTAAAGCCGCGAACAAACCGAAAATCAAAATTGACCAATAAACCACCGTGCTGGTAAAAGCCGCCGTTTTAATGTTGGAGGCCGACACGCTGGCTTGAACGAGTTTGCGCAACACATTGGCCAGCCAGAAAGTCACCACCAAAATCAGCACCGCTACGATGATATTCGGGATATAACCTAAGATTTGCGTCAAAAACACCGTTACGCCTTGCAACTTTAAGATATCGGCCGCCGCCAATAAAAACACGAATATTAGAAACCACTTCACAAACAGGCCAATCCAATTGGCAAAATCCATCTTTAAGCCCGCTTTTTCAAAAAACCGGCCGGCCCCGAGCTTTTCCAGAGACGGGTCTAATCGCATAGCGCGCAAAATTTGGGTAAATAACTTTTGCAAGCCAACCGCAATCGCCCAGCCAATCAAAAAGATTATCAAGGCGCCCAGGAAGTTTGGCAAAAACCCCAAAAATCCTTCCCAGATTGATTGGAAGGCCCTCACGGTCACTTCGGTCCAAGATTGTAATACCATCTTATCTCACCCCCTTTCCTATAGCCCACAAATTGCGACGAATAAAAAAACGAATACCGACAAATGATTCGTTGCCATTTGTCTAAAATTTGTTGCCCTTCGCGGATTATTTAAAAACAAAAACCCGTTTCCCTCCTTAAAAAGAGATTCGGGTCTCAAAAATTGCTATCAACCAATTTATCCATCGCTTTAATTATCGCCCCAAACAAAAAACCCGTCTATAGGGTGGGGTGTGGATAAGTGAATGGTGCGCTGGGCAGGTCTCCTTCGCTGAAGCTACGGAAAACCAAACGAATATTATTTATACTAGAATAGTGGGCTGTTTACCATTCCGAAACTTTAGTGAAGGATGGTGCAGTATTCTTGAATTAGTCCGAACGCATTTCGCCGCCGCAGGCGGCGATGAAATCCCCCCGCGAAAATTCGGAAAGACGGCGGAGCTGCACCGCTGACAATTTCAAGTTTTTCTTTGGCGGCATTTAATTATATGCAATCAAACAAAATTTTCAAAATACTTTTTGAAAGCAAGAAATTCTTCCTTGTGGAAGAAGTCTTCCTCTTTCAAATCAATTTTTCTTGGATTGATCCATTGAAGATTGCTGTGTTCGGCAGACAACTTAATTTCGCCGGACAAATAGTCTGCCTCGTAGACTGTGAGAAAAATATGCAAACCCTTGCTTTCAAAATGTCGGCGAAATTGGAAAACAGGTTTACCAAGTTTATATTTTACTTCTTCGCCAAGTTCTTCTCCTACTTCTCGCGCGATAACTTCGGTGAGTGGAGTAGTGTGTTCAACATCGTCTATGCGACCACCGGGCAAATCAAAATGTTTGCCGACAGCGTCCGTCAAAAACAAAAATTCGTCTCCTTTTTTGAGAAGAACTTTCAAGCCAACATGGTAAATCGCGTATGCTTTTTTCGTAGTTTCGTTTGCCATAAACAGTTTTTCTTAATACTCCACCGATGGTTTTTTAAAATT
>PEUE01000035.1:254-844 GCA_002780785.1 Candidatus Portnoybacteria bacterium CG02_land_8_20_14_3_00_45_8 | reverse complement strand
AGCTCAATAACTGGGTTGATCCCGCACAACTTTCTATTAAAGGAACTGATTATTGAATAAGGATATTTAGCCGGAAGAAACATCTTTTTTTATAAATTTAGTGTTTGCTTAGAAAGTGGTGTGGGGTTGACAGCCGCAATTACCCTGTTATACTCGCTTAACCTTTCAAAATAAAAACCAAATTAATTAGCTCATTTGTAGGCCATAGGAGGCCATTAAATGCTCATTTTAACCAGGAAACTTGGGGAGAGTATTACAATAGGCGACGAAATAAAGGTAACAGTTTTGGGGGTGTTTGGACGCCAGGTCAGAATCGGGATAGACGCACCTCCTAACATTGTCGTGCATCGCGAAGAAATTTATCTCAAGATTCAGAATGAGGGCAGAAAATCTCCTCCAAAAAGCGATGGCGGTGTAGCCCGTATCATCAAAACAATTCGAACAAAGCTCTCCAAAAACCCCTGACGGATAATCAGGGGTTCTTTTTATTTAGCTTATTTATCAGTTAAAACTTTTTTTAGATATTGGCCTGTATAGCTGGATTTAATCTTGGCCACTTCTTTTGGCCGGCCGTCGGCAACCAGCTTTCC
>PEUE01000035.1:0-147 GCA_002780785.1 Candidatus Portnoybacteria bacterium CG02_land_8_20_14_3_00_45_8 | reverse complement strand
GATCCAAAACGCCCAGCAATCTTTTAACATCATCCATGTGCAAGCCCGTGGTCGGTTCGTACAAAATATAAAGCGTGCGGCCGGTGGCGCGGCGGGAAAGCTCGGTGGCCAGTTTAACTCTTTGCGCTTCGCCGCCGGATAAAGTAG
>PEUE01000059.1 GCA_002780785.1 Candidatus Portnoybacteria bacterium CG02_land_8_20_14_3_00_45_8 | reverse complement strand
CGCCCAACGTAAAAAGACAAAGAAGCGGAGGCGTCTGCGACACATTTTTCTTGACGGCTGGCCTCGCTTAGATAGAGACATTGGAGCGTTTCAAATAACATCCCCCTTGCTTTTGGTTTTTAGCCCCCCTAAGGGGTTTTTGTGTTAAAATGGAAATATGCAGGTATTGTCTAGACAAGAAAATCTTTACTGGACCGACCATGTTAAAACAAAAATGCGGCAGTATCGGTTGTCGGAGAGTCGCGTTAAGCGCGTGTTGCGCCATCCTAAGCGTCGCGAAGTTGGTGTCGCGCCCGATACGACGGCAGGCATGCAGCCGGCTGGGTCGCCTAAGCACCCCTACGAGATTTGGGTGATGTGGCAGCAAAAGCTCAAAATTCAAAAGTCAAAGCTCAAAACTCAATTCAGTGCGGGTGGACAGAGAATCACCATTATCAGCGCTTGGCGCTATCCCGGGATAAGTCCGGTGCACGAACCCCCGCCGATTCCCGAAGAAGTTTGGGAGCTTATTCGGAAAAACAAAATTAGAACATAAGACCAAGCTAATTAAATGTTTTTTAGCCGTCGGAAAAGAAAAAAGCCAACACCGCCCGGTTTTGCCGTGCTTGATTTTCCCGAGTCGCGCCGGAAAACCAGGCGGAAGATAAAGTTAAAATTCAAACTGCCAGAGCTTAAGACAAATCGGCGGGTTTTGTTGTGGACGGCGGGGATTATTTTATTGCTGGGCGGGCTGGTTTATTTTTTTGTTTGGTCGCCGGTTTTCAAGGTTAGAGAGATAAAGATTAGCGGTGTCAATTTTGTGCCGGAGGAGCAAGTGCGTCAAAAAACCCAGGATTTTTTGCAAAAGAGGGCTTGGAAACTTATTCCGCAGGATAGCGTTTTTGTTTTTCCGATAGAGAAATTTAAAAAAAGTTTGCTGACGGATTGGCCAGCCATTGAGTCAGTTAAGATAAAAATCTTTCCGCCAAGGAAGCTGGAGATTTCTTTGGTGGAACGCGCTATGGCCGCTGTTTGGTGTCAGAGTAAAGCGGTTTTAGCTGAAGAACAGCCGACAGCCACCAGTTCTCCGGCAATGAACGGACGAGTTGGTCTTCCTCAGAGCGAGCAATGTTTTTTTGCTGATAGAGACGGCCTAATTTTTCGAGAGGCGCCGGAAATTTCCGGCACTCTGCTGGTAACTTTTTATAGTCGGCCCGGACAAAACGTTGTTTTGGCTAGTCAAGCAGTCAGCTCTTCAACTATTCAATTTGCCGACCAGGTAAAAAAACAAGCCAGAGAAATGAATATTGATATTCTCGGCTTTTTATTGGGCAAACAGGGAAGCACTGATTTGATAGTTGCAACTCAAGAGGGTTGGGCAATTTATTTAAGCGAGGAGCGTTCGCCCGCGGTACAGCTTAAGGTCTTGCAGGCCTTATTGGACAGCGAGATAAAGGGTAAGCGCAGCACCTTAAATTATGTTGACTTACGGACGATTAACCGGGTTTATTACAGATAATGATTGGTTTGGTTAATTTTTAATCTAAAAAGCCCCGGACGGGGCTTTTTAGATTTGTGTTTTAGCGCCAGGGGTTTACTGGGTCAAGCTAGAAGCCCCGGGCGGGAGGTAGTAGACGAAAATTGAGTGGCCAATAACGGCGACCGGCTCAAAGGCGTCTAGCCACCGATAGTAGCCGGTCGTTTCGTTAAAGCCCTTAATGGCTTGTCCCCGACCGCCTTGTAAAAAAGTGGCCGAGACAGCTAAATAGCCGCCAGTGGCGCTTAGGTCTTGCGGCGAGCGCTGACCCCACCATGGCAGGTATTTATCGCCTAAGTAGTAGCTCGGCATAGAGCCGCCAAAGAAATCAACGTAGATTTTATCAATGTTATTTTTTTCAACCCAGTCGGCCAGCCGTTTCATATCTTGTCCCCAGTCAAGATTAGAGTCGGTCACGTATTTATAGCCATTGGCCGGTCCGCCGGCCAGTTCGTTAAAGTAGGCCAGAAAAGACGGGTAGACCGAAATTACGCTAACAGCTTGCCAGGCCAGCAATAGGGCAACAATTGAAAAGCTGGCGATCAGGGCCGCTCGTATGCCCGGAAAGAGGCGTTCTCTTTTGAGCACTAGATATTCCACGGCCAGCCGTTTTTGCCAGCGGGCCACTTGGCTGGCGACCATCACAAAAATAAAAGCAAAGGTCGGCAGAATGTGGCGCACGCCGATGTTGAGCGGCGAGCGCAAGCTCATATACCAGTAAAGCGCGATGAAACAGAGCATTAAGACCTGGGCAATGTTTTCTTCCAGCAACCGGCGGAAATTTTTGAAGCGGTAAAAATGTTTTTTGAAAAAAGCCGTTAGCGCTAAGAATATGGCGGTGAGAGTTAGAATATGCAGCGTTAAGGTTTCCTTGACCAGATAGACGAACGGGAAGTATGATTTAAAGCCCAAGTTATAGACCTGGTCCATGTAATAGATGGTGTTGCCGCCGGCCGCGCGTTGAACCACCATAGTCAGTCCCAGGCCGTATTGCGCCAGCGCCCGCAAAAAAGGAATGCCGGCCAGCCAATAAATGAAATTGGCCAGCGGACGCATACCAAAGGTGCTTAAAATATATTGGGTGTCGCTTTGCTGACGGGCGACGGGATAGTTGATAACGTGGCAGCCGTAAACCGGCCAAATGACAAAAACGCAACCAATGGCCATGAGCAGGATTGTGCCGCCAAGATAACGCCAGGTGAGCGGCCAGCTAGCCGTGCTTGTTTTTTGTCCTCGGTCTGTCTCTTCCAGAATTTTTAAGACCAGCCAAACCAGCGCTACCACGCCAAATAGCGGCACCAGCAAAAACGCGGAAAATTTAGCCAGTTGCGCCACGCCAAAAACCAAGCCAGCCACTATCAGATTTTTCCAGTTAGGATGTTTAAGGTAGCGGATAAAATAATAGCTGGCAATAAAAATAGCGGCGGCGGCGGCCACGTCGGTAGTGACAAACCGGCCGTGGGCGATAAAAGTGGGGGAAAAGCAAAAAAGAAATAGAGCCAATAAAGCCGCGCCTGAACCGGCTAGCTCACTGGTCCATTTGAAAACATAAAAACCCAGTAGCAGTAAAATTAAAAGCATTGGTAAGCGGCCAAGAAGTAGCATCAAGTCCGCGTTGTTGCCTTCTTTATACATAAAGTCAAAACCAAAATCCCATTGGCCGTTGACATCACTTTGCCAGGCGGCAATTTGTGAAGGAAAATTAATCGGCTGGCCCGTGATTTTTGAATAAAGCCAGACCGCGCCGCCCGCCAAGTCCTTAATCAGCGGCGGATGCTCGGGGTTGATGCGCATATCGCCCTGCGAAATATAAGAGTAGCCGGCCGGCAGGTGGGCCACTTCGTCCATAATGGCCGAATCGCCGCGCATGCTGCCAAAAGCCAGAGCGAGCATAAAAATTAACAGACCGGCGGCCAAGTAATTTGTTAAGGTTTTAGACATAAGATTTAGAATTACTTTTTTAATAGGCGCGCTTTTATTATAACAGATTGTCGGATAAAGCGTTTGTGGATAGCGGAGCAGCGCTTTTATAGATAACCTCTGTTGTTATTCGGGGATTTAGAGTATACTTAAGAATATACTTAGATGTATAATGTGAATAATCAATATTCTCTCGAATTTTATTGTAGTCAGGCAAATCTTGATATATAATAAATTGTAAGAATATGGGTCACGCTAAATATATTACCAGTGAGGCAAAAGGCGGTTTGTCGCCGGAGGAGATGGTTTCGCTGGAATCAAAATTAAAAAACTTAATTGAACAAATAGCCGAAATTAACGGCTGGAAGCTGGAAGCGAAAACGGAGATGGCTTTGAAGAATAAGCTTATCTCGCCGGAGCAAGAAAAAAAGCTGTCCGAAGTTATCAATAGCGGCAGCGAACTTTATGACCGCTATAATCAAGGAGAAAGGACCGAAACGTTATTGAAGGAACTGGAAGATTATTCGCGGTGGGTGCAGGAGAAAAAAAACGAAATTTGGGGTTCAATGGAAATAGCGGAGAGGAAAAGCGGAAACAAAGAAAGAATGCCGGTTAAAAAAGAAAGAGAAGAAAGAAAACTAAAGTCGGAAGAAATTGAAGTATCTCGTCTCGGGGCTCAAATTACCTTGGAGAAAATCAATAATTACGAAGAACTTTGGGCTGAAACCGAGCAAGAAGGAGATGAAAAATTCAAACAAAAGACCAGAGAGCTCTGGAAAGAATTCGCGGTGCACGGATTAGTCGGTCGAGACAAAGAGGGGAATATAACTCTGGCTAATGAAACCGACCTTGACGGCCAGGGTTGTTTGTCTCTGATGCGACTAGCCGGTTTTGATATTAGCGATTTAAAATATATTGAGCACGGGGATCGCGCCGAAGATAGAATTTATTTTGATGTTGGCAAGGTGCACGGCGTAGTTTTATCAGACAGCGGCAAGAAAGTTTTCATAGACCACCATACCGACGAATCGGGCAAAGACAGCTCGGCTATCCAATTCACCTACAAGCTTCTCAAATCAATGGGTTTGCTGGAAGACAAAAAATATTTGGATAATTTGGTGGATTTTATTACCAAAGTAGACAATAAAACATATTTTAGCGACGAGAAATCTTTTAAAAATTCTTGGCGGACGATTTACGGGCTTCATCGTTATATGGATTTTTCTAAAATTATTGAGCTTTTTCAAGCGGGCGTAAAACCGGGCGAGGTATTATCTGAAGAAAAATTAAAAAAGTTTGGCTTGGAAGAAGCCAGTAAGCGTCAGGAAAAAATAATCAACATATCGGTTGGCAAGATGCAAAAAATACAAAAAGGTGGTCTAATTGTTCCTTCCGAGAGATTTGGCAAAATTGTAGTGGATATTGAAAAAAAAGTTGGAGCCGGCTTTGACGCGGTTCGGGCTTTTGGCTATCAGACCTATCTAATTTGGAGTCCCAAAAGCGAAAGTTTTTTTATCACTTCAAACCAGCGATTGGACAAAGAAGAAATCGGTCAGGGCGAATCGGTACGCGGCTATATGTGGATTAAGCCGCGGACCGATGGTCGGCCGCTGACAATTAAATTGACGGATATTTTGAGTTCGTTGACCGACGGCAAATTTGAGCCAACCTTAAAATTAAAGGAATTTGTAGAGAAGGAGCAAAAAGAGATAGAGACCAGACAGCTATTGGAGCCAGAAAAAATGGCCATCCTTGAGAAGTTCGGGAAAGAGTTTTATAATACATTAAAGAGAAACGCTGTCTGGGAAGGGTATGACCAAAAAAGAAAGGAAGCGACTTTAAAGATTCAGACCGAGGTATTTTTGGCGGCGGCGTTAAAAGAAGCAATAAAAGAAGATGACCAGGCGGAAAAAATTGTCGGATATTTAATTGCCAAAATTGAGCCCCGTTAGAAATTGCATTTTTAACGCAGCAGACAATAATTTTAATTGCACTTTTTATGGCGGAAAAAATAGACCCAATAAAATTAGCCGAATCATTGAAAGCCAAGATGATGCCGGAGCTTAAAAAGGAATTAGTAGAGGGGGATGTCAAAGAACCGGACCGGGAGACGCCGGCCAAATCCGAGGCAGTCGCGGATAAACCAGGGGCGTTGAAATGGAGAGATCTAGAAAGTGATAAAAAAGAGACGTCGCCCGAGGCAGCGCCGGCCGCGGCGAAGACAGAAACTACGGGAGAAAAAGAAGAGCCATCGCCCGAGGAATTAGAGCTGGCCTTAAGAGAGGAAAGAGAAAAAATAAGAGGCGGCGAGGAGAAAGGTAAAGAAAAAGAAGCGCATCCTTATGGCGAGCGGCCGTATAGCCAAGACGAGGAAGAAGAAATTTATAGACCGGAACATTGGGGGGTGGAAGAAAAAGGAGAAAAGCCGTTGGCGGAAGCGTCAGAGAAAAAACCGGAAAAAACGCCGGAGGATTTTTTGAAGGAGGCGCGGCAGGATTATGTGACCGCGCTATTGGCTAAAGAGCGGGCGCAAAAGGATGTGAGAAAATTAAGCGGCTGGCGCCAGTATTTTTTCCAAACCGAAAAAAGACAGGAAACCAAAGACCGCGCTGATGAAGAGCTTGAAAGCGCGCAGAAAAATTTTGAACAAGTTAATGGGGGCTACGATAAGATTTTACTGGAATACGCCGCTTCATTATTTAAAAAGAAAGAGACAGAATTGGTTGATGATCCGGAAGGGGAACAGAAGTTGAAGGAATATGCCAAAACAGAAGTTTTTAATGAATATTTTTTGAAAGAAGCGGAGAGAATAAATCAAGTTAGGCAGGAAAATTTGCCGCCCGGCCAGAAAAAATGGTATCACGATTGCCTGTATAAATTCAGCCAGATGCCCAAGGCGGCGCGGTGGGCGGTTTCGGCCGGTGTGGCCACCGGTGTAGCTTTTTCGTTTGGGACGGTTGCCGCCACCGGCGCGGCCGGCGTCGGCGCTTATTTTGGCATACGGCTTGGCCGGGCGGCGCTTGGTACGCTGGCGGGTGGTTTAACGGATAAAGTTTTGGGCAGGCGCATAGAGAGGGGCAAGGTCAAGACCGAAGAAGAGATAAAAGCCGGAATGGCCGAGAAGATTGAGGCGATTAAGGGTTTTGACGAAATAATGAAAATTTATT
>PEUE01000062.1 GCA_002780785.1 Candidatus Portnoybacteria bacterium CG02_land_8_20_14_3_00_45_8 | reverse complement strand
ACCCGATAATCGGCAATCACCCCATCCTTCATGGGACGGGAAGCCATAATGGTTTCGGGCGTGCGGCCCAGCATTTCTTTGGCCTCATTGCCCACCGCCAAAATTTTGTTATCAACCAAAGACACTGCTACCACCGTGGGCTCATTAATCACCACTCCTTTGTTGGGCAGATAAACCAACGTGTTGGCTGTGCCCAAGTCAATGCCAATTTTTTTTATAAACACAAAAATAATTTAAAATGTAAAAATCAAAATGAAAAATGATGCCGATTTTATCAAGCATTCTCGACAAAGTCGGAACAATGTAAAATTAAAAATTTATTAATTCATCCCCGCCCTGCGGGGATACCAAAATTTTACACTTTGAGATTTACATTTTACACTTTTTTTATATCCGCGCCCAAACCCGTCAATCTTTCCACTAAGTCCTCATAGCCGCGCTCAATCTGATAAATATTATCTATCTCGGTTGAGCCCTCAGCAATTAAAGCCGCGATTACCAAAGCGATGCCTGCCCGCAAATCGGGACTGATGAGCTTTCGGGCATAAAGTTTGCTCGGCCCACTGACCACCACCCGGTGCGGATCGGCCATAATAATATTGGCACCCATCTGCGTTAACATATCGGTAAAAAGCAATCGCCGGTCATGAATCGTTTCGTGAATTAAACTCAAGCCGTGCGCCTGGGTCATCAACACCGTGTAGGGCGACTGAAGGTCCGTGGCAAAGCCGGGGTATTCATGTGTTACAATATTACTGGGTAAAATCTTTTTAGTTGGCGAGATTTTAACGCTGTTTTGGCCCAGCTTATAATTGACGCCGATTTTATCAAACAGCGCCCAAAGCGCTTCGAGATGCCCAGGATTGCAATTTTCAATCAGCACCTCACCGCTGTTAGCAACCGCTGCCAAAATGGCAAAAGTGCCGGTTTCTATGCGATCGGGAATTAACATATAATTGCCGCCGCGTAATTTTTTGACTCCTTCAATTTTTATAACCGGCGTGCCAGCTCCCGCAATCTTAGCCCCCATCGTGTTTAAAAATTCGGCTAAGGCCGGAATTTCCGGTTCCATCGCGCAGTTTTTAAGAATGGTTATGCCTTCAGCCAGACAGGCGGTCGTCATTAAGCTTTCCGTGCCGGTAACGGTAATCTTAGGGAAAAAAATGGTCGCGCCTTTTAGTTTTTTGGCAGACAGACGATAACTATTCTCTAATACCTCAACCTTGGCGCCCATTTTGACAAAACCATCCAAAAACATATCAATGGGCCTGGTTCCGGCGCCAATAACGCAACCGCCCGGATGAGGAAAACAAACCTCGCCGCAAGTTGCCAGCAGCGGACCGACAAACATAATTGAAGCCCGGAATTTATTCACCAAACCCGGCGGCAAATTAACGCAAGTCCGACTTTTATAACTGATTTCTACCACCCCTTTGCCGCTTCGGCTAACCTCATGACCCAACGCGACCAGCATTTCCTCGGCCCGATAACAATCTTCTATTTCGGGCATATTGGAAATTCCAATCGGCTCGCTGGTCATCAGCGCCAAAGGGAAAACCTTCAAGGCCGCATTTTTAGCACCCTTAACCTTAATGGCCCCCTCAATGGGCCGGCCGCCGTTAATGATAAATTTTTGAGACATATTTCCTCTTCATCTTAAATTAAATAATCCATTCTGACAAGCAATCTGCTTTACGCCATCTTTATAACTACCTTTTTATCGGTTATACTAAAACCATATGACCCGAACCATTCGCCGACTGATTTTCTACGGCTTTGTGCTGTTATTTATTGTTGCCACGCCCCCGACCATTCTTTACGCCATGGGCTACTCTTTTGATTGGACCAATAAGAAACTGGTGCAAACCGGCGGGCTTTATTTAAAATCGGTGCCCAGCGGCGCTCAAATTTCCGTCAACGGCCAGCC
Source organism: Candidatus Portnoybacteria bacterium CG02_land_8_20_14_3_00_45_8 (assembly GCA_002780785.1). Classification (GTDB taxonomy): domain Bacteria; phylum Patescibacteriota; class Minisyncoccia; order Portnoybacterales; family GWB1-42-6; genus PEUE01. Next base: position 4,674 of record PEUE01000062.1, on the reverse strand, counting down.
CCAAAAAACCACTCCTCGTCTAATTTCTCGCCTCCTACCCCATAGCTATAATATTTCCGTAGTCAAAGACGGCTATCATTCCTGGCAGAAAAATCTGCCGGTGGAGGCGGAACTGGTAAGTGAAGCTCGCAATATTTTTCTACTACCAACCAATGTTTCGCCGGAACTAATCACTCAAAATGTCACCTCAACCATCGCTGATTTCTTAAGCTCGCCGGGGAAAAAAACCCAGCAGCAGCGAACCGCTAAAATTGCCAGCTCCACCGCCGGCTGGTTGCTAAACGGCGACAATCTCTATTACCTGCCCAAAAACAATCCCGTTCTTTATCGTACCGACTTAACCGAGTCCATTAAAGACCAAATCTCTCAAGAAGCCCTACCGCTTGGCAAATATCAGCTAATAACCAATGACGGCCGCCGTTTCCTGGCTTTATCAACCAGCGGCGATCTGTACCTGATGAACACCGACGGCGTTTTTGAAAAAATTGCCAGCCAAATAGAAGCGGTTCAACTAACCAGTGATAATAAAAAAGTTCTCTGGCAAACCGCCAATGAAATTACGATTTTATGGCTGGAAGAGTTTCTGGTCCAGCCCTACCGCCAGGCCGGCGACAAAGAAACCATTGTGCGCTACTTCAATCAAAAAATTTCCCAAGCCCTGTTTTATCCGGACAACGAACATGTTGCTTTTGTGGCCGGCGACCAAATAAAAATTACGGAGCTGGATGGCCGCGATACGCGCAATACCATAGACTTTATCTCCGCGTCCAATCCCCAAATCTATTTTGATGAACCAACTTCTTATTTTTATTATTTAACCCAAAACGAACTTTTCCGGGTGAAGCTGGAATTATAAGCTTGCTGGCGAGGTCATTTTATTTTTTTCTCTTTTCTCCCCGCACTAAACACTTTTCCGCTATAGCGTAAAAGTGTTTAGTGTCAAGATGACGCGTAATGTGCACATACATATTACACTTTCTCTGTCTGCAATCAAAAACAGCTCAAATCCCATAAACTAAAATACTATAAGTAAATAAGCGATAGCATAAATACCCACAACATTTGAAAGGCAACCAAAAATCCCGTTCGTCTAACGCAAAACGGGATTTTAAAATTAGCCCCCTGCTATTTGCCGTAAGCTCTTAGCGTTTCGCCCACTGCGGAGATTTTCTTGCTTTCTTCAACCCGTATTTTCGTCTTTCTTTGGCCCGCGGGTCACGCTTTAAATAACCGGCCTTTTTTAGTTTCTTGCGAAAGTCCAAATTAAAAATTACCAGAGCCCTAGCCAAACCATGTCGCAACGCCTCGGCTTGAGCATGGATGCCGCCGCCGCTAATGCGCGCTACAACTTCAAAACGATTCAAGGACTTCAATTTACGCAAAGCCGCTTCCGCGATTTGCTGCATATCGCCGGTCGGAAAATACTGCTTATAAAACTTATCATTTACCGTTATCTTGCCTTCGTCGCCTTCAAAGGGCTTGATAGTTAACAGGCGTACTCGGGCAATAGCGGTCTTGCGCCGGCCAACGCCTTCAAAATAACGCCGGGCCTTTTTATCTTTATTCAAATACATCTCTTCCTCGCTGCTCATCGGAAAATCGGCCGCCGACACAGCCAAAACTTCTTCCTTGATAACGGGCTTCTCCTTTGGCTTAATCTCTTTTTTTAGCGGCTTCTTTTTAGCGGCTTTAGCAATAGTTTTTTTCTTTTCCATAATCAATAATTACTTTATTTCACCTTTATATAAACTCAAGTTCCTGATTGTTTTATCCCGCGTCCGGTTTCTGGGCAACATGCCGTAAACGGCCCGCTTAACCACTTCTCGGGAATCGCGCGCCAGTAATTTTTCCAAACTCTCTTCTCTAAGGCCGCCCGGATAGCCGGTATGCCGGCGATAAATCTTCTGCTCCAATTTTTTGCCGCTAACCTTAATCTTGTCGGTATTAAAAATAACAACTTTATTGGTCGGGGTAAGGCGGGGCAACCAAGTCGCTTTGTTTCTGCCGCGCAGCAAAACCGCCGCTTCCACGGCTAAACGGCCCAGGATCTTTCCCGCCGCATCAAGAGTATATTCTTTTGGATCATTAGCTGTTTGTTTTTTCATACGTCAAATTTTCACTGCTTGACATAACTTTATTCAACAAATTCCATAAAAACCATCTTGGCGCCGTCGCTCATTCTCTGACCAAGTTTTATAATACGGGTGTAGCCGCCGCGGCGCTCCTTAAAGCGCGGAGTGATTTCTTTAAATAATTTTTTAGCGGCCGCCGATGGCAAAGCGCTAATTACTTGACGCCGGCCCGCCAACGTCCCCTTTTTGGCATAAGAAATCAGCCGTTCCACAACGGCTCGCAACTCCTTAGCGCGGGCCTCGGTGGTCTTAATCTTTTCTTTCAAAATTAAATTCGCTGCCAATCCTTTTAGAAAAGCCCGCCGCTGATTTATTCCTCGGCCAAATTTCCTCATAAAATTAATCTTCTTTTAGACCCAAATCTAATTTTTTAAGCGCCTTCTTTATTTCACCGATTCCCTTATCGCCCATACCTTCAAGCTCCTTTAAGGAAGCGGCGCTCTTTTTTATCAGGCCGCCAACCGTGCGCACGCCGCCGTTAATCAAGGCCTTGACGGTGCGAGTGGATAATTTCAAATCCTCAACTTTGGTTTTAGCCGCCTCATCGGAGACCTCTTTAATTTCTTCGGTTATTTCTTCCTCGCCGGTCATCGCCTCTTCCGCGCTAATTAACGATTGAAATTGAGCCACCAAAATCTCGCTTGATTTTTTCAAGGCCTCTTCGGGAGTAATGGTGCCGTCAGTTTCAATATCCAAACGCAAGCGATTAAAATCAGTTCGGTCGCCCACACGCATATTTTCTACGTCAAAATTAACCCGGCGAATCGGCGAAAAAAACGAATCAATAGCAATCATGCCAATTTCCATCTTGTCTTTCTTTCTGGCTTCTACCGGCACAAAGCCCAATCCCTGAGTTACTTCAATTTCCATTTCCAATTCAGTTTTTTTATCGGTTATGGTAGCAATCAGTTGTTCCGGATTTGCCACCTCCACGTCGGCAGTGATTTTAATATCACCGGCTTTAACTTGTTTTTCCCCTTTGGCCGTCAAAGTTAATCTAACCGGCTCTTGGGAATATACTTTAAACCTCACTTGCCGCAAGTTCAAAATAATCTCAATCACGTCTTCCATCACGCCCGGAATGGCGGAAAATTCATGCTGGACACCCCTAATTTTTACACTACTAATCGCCGCGCCCGGTAAAGATGACAATAACACCCGCCGTAATGCATTGCCCAGCGTCACGCCATAGCCCGGATAAAGACCCTCAATTTCAAAAACCGCTCGATGGCCTTCGCCCTTAATTATTTTAGCTTTTTGCGAAAGATTAATTTGCATATGAATCCATTTAAACATGCTAACATTTTAACATTTAGACATAAATTTCCGGCAAATCTTATGTCTAGTCTAATGTTTATATGTTCGGATGTTTAGATGTTTTTATGATTTTATGATTTTACCTAGAGTAAAATTCAACGATCATGCCAACGGGAGCCAAATCGCCTAAATCATCGGCGTCCGGCGCGCCCAAAATTCTGGCTTCCATTTTTTCCTTATCCAGCACCAGCCATTTGGGCGGCTCATATTTTTTAAGCGACGTGGCTAAATTTTCCATCAGCTTTGACTTTTTAATTTTGTTACTCAAAGTAATTACCTGCTCGGTTTTCACCTGAAAAGACGGGATGTCAACCCGTTTGCCATTCACCAATATTTGCCCGTGGTTAACCAATTGCCTGGCGCTGGCCCGCGACTTCATCCAGCCCAACCGATAAACAACATTGTCCAGCCGCATTTCCAATTTCTTCATCAGGTTTTCTCGGCTGTCGCCTTTTTGCGCTTGGGCCTCACGAAAGTATTTTTTAATCTGCCGTTCCAAGACCCCATAGGTTTTCTTCACCCGCTGTTTAGCCCGCAACTGACGGCCGAATTCCGACGGCCCACCGCGTCGGCCGGTTTTACCATGCGCCCCAGGAGGATAAGGCCGTTTCACCATCGCGCATTTGGGCGTATAACAACGCTCCCCCTTTAAAAAGAGTTTTTCACCGATGCGTCGGCATTCCCGGCATTTAGCATCAATCAATCTAGCCATATTCGCTATCGCTCAATTTAAAAACTAAAAATGAAAAAGTAAAAAGTGATTTTCGGTTTTTAATTTTTAGATTTTCCTTTTAAAATTATCTTACACTCGCCTGACTTTGGGTAGACGACAACCATTATGAGGAATAGGCGTAACATTCTTAATAGTTAAAATATTCATTCCCTGCGCCGCTAAAGCTCGCACCGCTGCTTCCTGACCGCTGCCAATTCCCTTCACAAAAATGTCTATGTCGCGCATGTTAATCTTACGAATCTTTTCCATCAGCGCTTCAACGGTTTTAGAAGCAGCATAAGGCGTGGCTTTTTTAGGACCCTTAAAACCCAAGGCGCCGGCGCTGGCCCAAGCCAGTGTGTTTCCTTGGCTGTCACAAATAGTAATCAAAGTATTATTATAAGTTGACTGAATATAAACCCGGCCCTTGTCTACCCGCCGACTACTAATCTTTTCCTGCCCAGCAACAACTTTCCGCTGCGCCGATTTCTGCGCTTCGGTTTCTTTTAAAAC
>PEUE01000008.1 GCA_002780785.1 Candidatus Portnoybacteria bacterium CG02_land_8_20_14_3_00_45_8 | reverse complement strand
GGGGCGCGGCTGTGCGATGTTTTTCTCAGCGATTGCCTCGCTTATTGATTTTTATCTCATGCTAATCGGTGAATATAAACATACTATTGATGAAAAGAAACGCTTGGCTATTCCGGCCAAGGTCAGAAAAGAGTTGGGACGGGGAGCGGTGTTGACTCGCGGTCTTGATAATTGTCTTGCGCTGTATCCTTTAAAAGAATGGGAGAAGCTGGCGGATAAATTGAGTAAATTGCCGACCGGACAAGTGGAAGCCAGAGGCGTGGCGCGGGTGATTCTTTCGGGCGCGGTGGAAGTGGACTTTGATTCTTTGGGCCGTATTTTAATTCCCGATTATTTAAAACAATACGCCAGCATTGTCAAGAACGTGGTGGTGGCCGGAGTTTTCAATCATATGGAAATCTGGGACCAGGCCAAATGGGATAGTTACAAGCAAAAGACCGAAAAGGAAGTTGGCGATATGGCTTCTAAGTTATCGGAAATAGGATTCTGATATTAATTAAAAATGTAAAAATCAAAAATTTCGATTTTTACATTTTACCTTTTTATTATTTGTAAGAAAGAGAGTGAAGGGAAGTAAAATTGTGCATATTTCGGTCCTTCAAAAAGAAATTATTCAATATTTGAGCCCCCGACCTGGCGATAACTTTATTGACGGCACCTGCGGTGGCGCAGGGCACACGCTGGATATTTTAAAAAATATCGGCGAGGAGGGAAAAATTTTGGCGCTGGACTTGGATAGCCACGCTTTAGCCAGCGCGCAAGAGAGGGTGGCGGCGGCTGGAGGGAGCCGCCAAAATCAGATAGTATTTGTCAATGAAAACTTTGCCCGCGTGGCCCAGGTGGTTGAGGCCAATAACTTTCGGCCGGTTAAAGGAATTTTGGTGGACCTGGGTATGTCATCGGATCAGTTGGAGGGCAGCGGACGCGGCTTTTCATTTTTGCGGGATGAACCGCTGGATATGAGATTTTCAATAAAACAGGATTTGACAGCGGCCGCGATAGTTAACCAGTGGTCGGGCCAGGACATAGAAGAAATTTTGCGCGCGTACGGCGAAGAACGATTTGCTCGCCGCATCAGCCAGCAGATTATTAACAGTAGAAGATTAAAAACAATTTTAACCACTCAGGAATTGGTCAGGGTGATTGCTCGGGCCGTTCCTGCCAGATGGCAACATGCAAGGATACACTTTGCTACGAGAACTTTTCAGGCTTTGCGAATTGCCGTTAACGACGAACTGGGAAATCTTAAAAACTTTTTGCCTCAAGCAGTTGACGTTTTAGAACCAGGCGGGCGATTGGCAGTTATTTCTTTTCACTCGCTGGAGGACAGGATAGTCAAAAGATTTTTTCAGGAGAAAGCTGGGGCCGGTCAGTTGGAGATTTTAACTAAACGGCCGATTACGCCCGGCGACCAGGAACAGCAGTTAAATCCCCGCAGCCGCAGCGCTAAATTACGGGTGGCCGCCAAGCTGCCAGCCCCGTAAGAAGTTTATGACTAACGGCGGACGACAAAGATTGAAGCCGTAGGCGGAATCGCGGCATAAGCCAGGAAAGCTACGACGAAGCCCCGCTGAACTTCTAACGGGGTGAAGTTGTTTAATCAGTAATTAATAGTTTTTCGTCCGGCGGTCTTGGAAAAACCGCTCGGTCAGAAATCCGGCTATATGACCTACTACCAAGGTAGTAATTCGTTTATTAGTAATCAGAGCGGTAACGTCGCTTTGCGCGTCGCCGTTTTTTTTGTGCTGGTTTTACTGACGGTGGTTTATTTAGCCCAGACCAATCAGGTAGTTGCTAAAAACTTTGAATTGCGGGCAGTGCAGCAGGTCGTTGAGCAGAAACAGGCGGAAAATCAAACTTTAACTATTGATTTAATGCAGTCCCGCTCCCTGAGCAATTTGGAAGGGGCGGCTAAGAGCTTGAATCTGGTGGCGGTAGATAAGATAAATTACCTTAAGATCTTGCCGGGCTTTCTGGCTTTATCGCAGTGATTTTTTTAAATCGGTGGGTGGCTATTTAAGGATTAGCGGTTATGTCAAAGAAGTTTGCCAATTCGCGATACTACTTATTGTTTGTTCTGATTTTGGTGGTGGCCGGCTGTATCTTGGTCCGCCTTTTTTCTTTACAAATAATCAAGCATAATTTTTATACGGCCTTGGCCCAGGGTCAGCACGAAGTGTTGGCTAAACTGATTCCCCACCGCGGGGAAATTTTTATTCAGGAAAAAGGGTTGTGGCACCCGTTGGCCGTTAATCGGAATTATAAAACCGCTTTTTTGGTGCCGCGTGAAGTGGCAGATAAAGATGAGGTGGCCGGTCAGTTGGCTCCGATACTAAATATGCCGGTTGATAAAATTTTGGAAAAATTAAAGGACTCGGAAGATCCTTATGAGCCCCTGGTCAGTAAATTGTCCGATGAGACGGCTGATAAAATTAAAAACTTAAATCTAAAAGGAGTTCATTTGACAGACGAGGAGTGGCGGTGGTATCCGCAGGGCAGTTTGGCCTCGCATGTGCTGGGTTTTGTGGGCGCCAGGGACAATGAAAAGATTGGTCAATACGGATTGGAACAATATTATGAAACGGAATTGGCGGGCAAAAGCGGGTTGTTGAAATCAGAAAAAGATGCGTTGGGGCGGTGGTTGTTGATGGGCGATTATACCTTGGAGCCGGCCGACAACGGCGACCAGCTTTATCTGACGCTGGATCAGAATATCCAATATATGCTGGAGCAAAAAATGAAGTCGTTGGATGAAAAATGGCAGGTTAGCGGCAGCTGCGCCATTGTGATGGAGCCCAAGACCGGCGCAATTTTGGCCATGGCCGGTTGGCCGGACTTTGACCCTAATGAATATCAGAAAGCGTCCGATGTGAAGTCATTTTTGAATCCGTGTATTCAGGAACGTTACGAGCCCGGCTCGGTTTTTAAGCCAGTTGTTATGGCGGCGGGTTTGGATACCAATAAAGTCACGCCGGATATGACCTATACCGATACGGGCTCGGTGCAAATTGGCAGCTACACCATTAAAAACTCCCAGGAAAAAGTTTATGGTTTAAGCTCTATGACGCGGGTGCTGGAGAAATCAATTAACACCGGCGCTATTTTTGTCCAGCGACTGATCGGCGGCGAAGTTTTTAAAAATTACATTGAGGCCTTTGGCTTTGACCAGGTCTCGGGAATTGATTTGGCCAACGAGGCCACCGGCAATTTAAGTAATATTCGGGAAAACCGAGAAATAAACTATGCCACCGCTGCTTTTGGTCAGGGGGTTTCCGTCACCCCTCTGCAGATGATTTCCGCCATTGCCGCTATTGCTAACGAAGGCAAACTCATGAGACCATATGTAGTGGAGAAAGTGGTTGAACCCAATGGTCAGGAAAAAATAACTCAGCCGCAGGTGACACGGCAGGTGATTACGCCTCAAGTCGCCAATAAGCTGACGGCCATGTTGGTGAGCACGGTCCGCAATGGGTATGATAAAATAAAAGTTAAAGACTATTTTATTGCCGGCAAAACCGGCACCGCTCAAATTCCCAGCGAGGGCTTGCGCGGTTATTCCAACGAGACTATTCATACTTTTGTCGGCTACGCGCCAGCTTATAATCCCAAGTTTATTATTTTGCTGAAAATTGACAAGCCCCGCGGTATTGAGTTCGCTTCCGAGTCGCTGGCGCCGGTTTTCGGGGAGTTAGCCCAATATTTGTTTAATTATTATCAAATTCCGCCGGAAGAATAAGCCCTTTGCTACTTTTTGGCGGGAAGGTGATAAATACCGAATTATAATTTTATGTTTAAGAATTTTCTTTGTCTTACTCTGCGATTGTTGGCTAAGGCCACGCTTCGGCGTTATCGGCCCATGATTATTGGCGTAACTGGGAGCGTGGGCAAGACCTCAACTAAAGAGGCGATTTATGCGGTGCTCAAAAATAAGTTTAGCGTCCGGCGGAACATCAAAAACTATAATAACGAAATCGGCGTGCCTCTAACGATTTTGGGTCAGGAAGCGGGCGGCAAAAATTTATGGCGCTGGCTGAAAGTTTTTTTAATCGGTTTTTTTGGCCTGCTCTACACCAAAAAATATCCCAAAATATTGGTGTTGGAAATGGGGGCTGATAAAATCGGCGACATTGCTTATTTAACGGACTTTGTTAAATGTGATATCGGCGTGGTCACGGCCGTTGGCGAAATTCCGGTGCATGTTGAGTTTTTTCAAGGACCGGCTCAAGTGGCCAGAGAAAAATCTAATTTAGTCAGATGTTTATCTAAGACCGGCTGGGCGATTTTAAATTATGACGATGAACAAGTGCGAGCTATGGCGGCGCGCACAACCGGCCAAGTTTTTACTTATGGCTTCAGTGACAAGGCCGACCTTAGGGCCTTTAATCTGGAGCAACACTTAGAAGAAATGGCTAACGCCGGTTTGGTTTTTAAAGTTGATTATCAGGGCAATACCATGCCTATTAAATTGCGCGGAATTTTTGGCCAATATCAGGCCTACGCGGTGCTGGCCGCCGCTGCCGTGGGTTTAGTTTTTAAGATTAATTTGGTAGAAATCGCTCAGGCGTTGAAAGAATATAGGGCGCCGGCGGGGCGCTTACGTTTGCTGCGCGGCATTAAAAACTCTTGGATTTTAGACGACACTTATAATTCTTCACCCAGTTCCGCCCTGGGAGCGTTGGGGGTTTTGGAACAGATGCCGGGGCGTAAAATCGCGGCGTTGGGCGATATGCTGGAACTGGGCGCTTTTACCGAAGAGGCGCATCGCAAAATTGGCGTCAAAGCCGCTGGAGTGTTGGAATATTTGTTGGCGGTGGGTGAGCGTTCAATTTTTTTAGCGGATGAAGCTAAAAAGAATGGGTTACCGGAAGATAGAATTAGACATTTTGCCAGCGCCGAAGAGGCCGGCTGTTTTTTGCAAGAGATAATTCAGGAAGGAGACGTTATTTTAGTTAAGGGCTCTCAGGGTCTGCGTATGGAAAAAATTGTTAAAGAAATTATGGCTGAGCCCGATAAGGCCAAGGAACTTTTAGTTCGTCAGGATGAAGCGTGGTTTCGTTAGAAATTATTAGACAATTAGATTTTAGATAATTTAAAAATCCTCTCCGCCCAAGGCGGAGAGGATTTTTTGAGAGCAATCATTTTTTCTTTGGCCACCAAAATAGCGCGGCGGCTAAAATGCCGATAGACAACCACTGGCTGAAAGTTAGGGTCAAGTAGCGCGGGTCAGCCAGCCAACTCTGCGCTTCGCGGAAAAAATCTAGACCAAAGCGCGCAATAGCATAGCCGGCCATAAAAGTTAAAAATAGTTGGCCGGGCCGGGTTAATTTATTTTTTAGATACCAGAGCAGGGCAAATAAAATAAAGCCGGCCAGCGATTCATAAAGCGCGACAGGATGGCGCACCAGGCCGTCGGGCCACAAAATGCCCCAAGGCAGAGAGGTGAGCGAGCCCTGGTGGTCATTGATTAAAAAACAGCCCAGTCGGCCAATGCCAATGCCGAGAGCCACGGCTGGCGCAGTCAAGTCGGCCAGTGGCCAGAATTTTTCGCCGATTGCCTTCAGGTATAACCAACTGCCCAGCACCCCGCCCAGTAATCCGCCGTAAAACATGGCGCCGCCGTTAAAACTTTTTAGGCCAGTCAAAAAGTCGGCCGGCGTTTGCAATAAAAAGAGCAGCCGCGCGCCGATAATCGCGCCAATAAAAGCTGCTAGGGCCAAGCCGATTATTTTAATCGGCCAAATATTTTTTTGACGGGCCTGATACAACAGCCAAAAATAGCCGGCGGTAAAAGCCAAGCCAACCAGCAAGCCCCAGGTAGCCAGTTCTATGGGGCCCAAGGTGATGCGGTCAAAAACAAAATAAGGAATCATAGAAATTAAAAATTATTTGATTAATTAATATTTTGTCAATTTACTCGTAATGGATTCCAACGCGTCATCGGCGTGGAAACGACGGATGGCGTAGCGATATTTTGGTGATTGGTCAATTATTTTGTAAACGCCCATAGCGGCAATGTAGCCGCTATCTTGGGCGAATTTAATCACGCGATTATCATAGCCGCCGCCCGGATAAGCCAGCAAGTCAACAATTTTGCCGATTTTTTCCTCAATTATTTTTTTGCTGTCCACCAGTTCATGCCGCAAATCTGCGTCGTTCTGTGAAGGTTCATTAGCGTGTGAAATTGAGTGGCTGCCGATAATCATGCCGTTCTCGCTCATTTCTTTTATTTGGCTCCAGGTCAGAATGTCTTGGCGGCCAATCCAGCCGGTAGTGACAAAAAAGTGGCCAACCATGCCGTATTGTTTAAGCAAAGGAAAAGCCCATTTATATTGGCCGTAGCGAGCGTCGTCAAAAGTGATAATAACGGCTTTGGGCGGCAGGGGCTGGCCGGTGTCAAAATAATTCAGCAGGTCATAAACGGAAATCGTTTGGTAGCCATTGTCTTTGAAATATTTAAGATGGTTTTCAAAGCCCTCGGGCGTAACGGTGAAAGAGCGGTCATTTATCGGCGCGCTGGCCGGGGGCATCGGACGGATATGATGGTAGTTAAAAACCGGTAATTTGATGACAGAATTTTCGTCGGGCTTTTTATATTCGGGCGTGACCAGCGGCAGAGTTTTTTGAGCTGATGACGATTCATTGGACGCGAAAGTTTTTTGAGGCGGGAGCGTTGGAGCGGCAGATGACTGGCCAGCTGCTTGCCACCAAAACCAAAAGACCGCGCCTAGAGCGGCCAGTAAAATTATAGTTAGGATAATAAATAGAACTT
>PEUE01000001.1 GCA_002780785.1 Candidatus Portnoybacteria bacterium CG02_land_8_20_14_3_00_45_8 | reverse complement strand
GATATTGTAAGCTGGTCAAAAGCATAAAATATTATAATTTCGACTAATCAGCTTTGGTTATCGGCGGGCACGGCATTTTGATATTTGCATTTTAAATTAAATTCATGGAAAACAAACAAAACAAAATGGACGTTTTAAGACACTCTCTATCCCACATTTTGGCCGCCGCCGTGCTGGAATTATTTCCTAAAGCCAAGTTCGGCATCGGGCCGACAATTGACGATGGCTTTTATTATGATTTTGACCTACCTCGTCCTCTCACGCCCGAAGACCTGCCAATAATTGAGGAAAAAATGCGCGCGTTGATAAAACAAAATCTGGCCTTCAAACAAGAAGAGCTGGCCGTCGCCAAGGCCACTGCGCTTTTCCAAAAGACCAAACAGAACTATAAGGTTGAGCTGATAAAGGAACTAAGTGCTCAGGGCCAAGTGACCAGTGATAAGAAAAAACTGACCACTAATCACTTGCCACTTGTCACCCTCTACAAAACTGGAAGTTTTGTAGATTTATGCCGCGGGCCGCATATTAAATCCACCAACGAAATTCCAGTCGACGCTTTCAAATTAATGAAAATCTCGGGTGCTTACTGGCGCGGCAGTGAAAAAAATAAAATGCTGCAGCGCATCTACGGCACGGCTTGGAAAAGCAAAACGGACTTAGAATCCTATTTAAAAAGAATTGAAGAAGCAGAAAAACGCGACCACCGAAAGCTAGGAAAAGAGCTAGAACTTTTTCTAATTGATCCGACCGTTGGCATGGGATTGGTAATGTGGCAACCCAAGGGCGCACTGCTTTGGCATATTATGGAAGAATTCTGGTATAAAGAACATTTAAAAAATGGCTATGAACTTGTGCGCTCGCCGCATATTGGTTCACGCCAACTTTGGGAGACCTCGGGCCACTGGGGCTTTTACGCTGACAGCATGTATCCGCCAATGGAAGTTGGCCGAAGTTTGGACGAGGTTAAGGCCGGGAAAAAAGCGACTTCTAAAGAAGAGTATTTGATAAAAGCGATGAATTGTCCTTTTCATTTACTAATTTGCAATGCTCGCCTGCGCAGCTACAAAGAACTGCCTCTGCGCTGGGCTGAAAGCGCCGCGGTTTACCGCTATGAAAAATCGGGGGAGCTTTCAGGCCTCACTCGCGTGCGCGGCTTTACACAGGACGATGCCCACATTATTTGCACCAAATCCCAAGTCAAAGAAGAGCTTAAACGCGTAATTGATTTCATCTTATATATGCTGGGTATCTTTGGTTTTAAAGATTACGCCATTTATTTATCTTTGCGAGACCCAAAAAATAAAGCCAAATATGCCGGCGATGATGAGGGTTGGAAATTTACCGAGCGCGTTTTAGAAGAAGCGGCCAAAGAAAAAGGACTCGTCTATCAGACCGATATTGGTGAGGCAGCTTTTTACGGCCCGAAGCTGGATTTTAAAATCAAAGATTGTCTAGGCCGCGAATGGCAATGCTCAACGCTGCAATTTGATTTCAATATGCCCGAAAAATTTGACGTGACCTTTATCAACGACCAAGGTAAAAAAGAACGACCTTATATGTTGCACCGGGCGTTGTTTGGTTCATTTGAGCGTTTCATTGGCGTATTAATTGAACACTATGCCGGCGCTTTCCCCGTTTGGCTGGCTCCGGAGCAGATATGGATTTTACCGGTCGGCTCGCGGCACGAGGACTACGCCAAACAGGTGGCTGACAAATTACGACAAGACGACATTCGCGTTATCGTCAAATCAGACAACGAAACTATCGGCAAAAAAATCCGTGACGGCGAAAATCAAAAAATCCCCTACCTTTTAATTGTCGGCGACAAAGAAATCTCTGCCGACTCCGTGGCCGTTCGCGAACACGACAAAGGGGACCTAGGCCCGATGAAGCTAGATAAATTTACGGAAAAGATTTTGGGAGAAATTAAAAATAAGAACTAATTTATTGCTCGCCCATAGCAAAAATGAAAAAACTTCTCAAAATCTCTTGGCCATTTATTGCCCTCGCCATTTTAGCTTTCACTCTTCACTTCGCCTTTTTAAGCTACCCCTCGCAAGTTGTTTTTGACGAAGTGCACTTTGGCAAGTTTGTTGGCGCCTATTTTACGGGCCGGTATTATTTTGACATTCATCCGCCGCTGGGAAAATTAATGATTGCCGGCTTCGCCAAGCTTACAGGCGTGAACCCCATTTTTGCCCCAGTACCAGAACCTAACGGTTCGGTACGGGGTATAACCTTTGATAAAATTGGCGAAGCGATTCCGGCTAAGACGCTTTTTATTTTACGCTTTCTCCCCGCCTTTTTTGGCGGACTTTTTGTTTTAGCTTTTTCGTGGCTGGCCTGGCTTATCAGCCGCAATAAAGCCGCCGCGCTGATTGCCGGCTTTTTAATATTGCTGGATAACGCTTTTTTGGTACAATCAAAATTCATTCTGGTGGATATATTTATGCTCTTTTTTGAAATTCTGGCCTTTTGTTTTTTCTTTTTATATCAGCGTCAAAAAAGTTTCGGCGTTAAATGGTGGAGCTATTTGACGCTGACCGCAATTTTCTTTGGCCTGACCATTTCCATTAAATGGACGGGCTTGGCCACCATTGGCATTATCGGCGTGGTTTTATTTATAAAAATTGGCAGCCGGCGGTTAGCCGGTTATTTAAGTCCGTTAAACGAATTCCGTCGGAAAATTATTACCAGAGAGTCCTTAGTGGGATTGGTCATTATTGTGGTAATTGGATTTTTTGTTTATCTTATTCCTTTCTCCGTCCACTTCCAACTCCTGCCGCACTCCGGTCCGGGCGACGCTTTTATGAGCTGGACATTTCAACAAGAATTAAAATACGGCGCGCAAAATTATGATGAACCGCTGACTTTTTGGCAAAAATTTACCGAGCTAAACCAAAAAATGTGGCAGTATAATTCAACTCTGTCCGCCGACCACCCCTTTGGCAGCCGTTGGTACGGCTGGCCGCTGGACCACAAACCGGTTTATTACTGGAATTCGGACGTGCCCCAATCCTCGGCCAAAATATATTTTATCGGCAATCCAGCCCTTTGGTGGCTGTCGGCCGCCTTAATCATCTTTCTGCTGTTCCAGACCTTAAGCAAAAAAGGCCGACGCGCGCTGGAGCCAATCTTTTATATTTTAATCCTGGGGTATCTCGCTAATCTTCTGCCTTTTATTCTGGTTAAACGCGTATCATTTTTATACCACTATCTGCCATCCGCCACTTTTGCTATTCTGCTTTTTGGTCTATGGCTGGGCAAAAAATGGCGCACCGACAAAGCTTTTATCTCAATCTTAATCGCGTTAATTGCTCTATCTTTTTTCATCACCCTCCCCTTTTCTTACGGCCTCCCCCTTCCGCCAGCCATCAATCAATTAGAATTACATCTCATCCAATTTTTAAATTGACCAATGTTTGTGTGGATAACCAAGACCGATTTTTTTGTTATACTTAAAGCAATAAAATATTAATCGCGCTAATTGCATCATCACATGTCTAAATCAAAATTCAATTTCAACAAGTTTGGCAAAAAAATGAACATCGGCCGCCTGTTGCTTATCGCTCTGGTAGCAGTATCTTTTTTTGGTTTCCTGCTCTGGTGTATAAACCAAGTTCAAACGGAAGAAGAGGCCATCGGTATTGATGCTGTTAAATTAGCCAAGCCGCTGGAAAATAAAATCATCAAAATTGAGTCCCCTAAGACCAATGCAAATATTAGCAATCCCGTGACCATTGAAGGCCGAGCTGCTATAACAGGCGGAACATTAAGGGCTCGGCTTAAAGACACCAAGGGCCTCACTCTGGGCGAAAGCGTTATTTCGGTCAAAAGCAGCCAGAGGCCGGTTCCTTTTTCAATCAACCTAGCATACAAAAAACCCACCATCAGCAAAGGCACACTTGAAATTTTTCGGCTAAATAGTAAAGACAAAACCGAAACCTATAAATTATCTATTCCGGTTACCTTCAAGAATTAATCCCCCTCCGATTTAACCGCCAAAGCCCCTTTTCGCTTGAAAAAGGGGCTTTTTTGTATTAGAGTAAACAAACATGAAATACTTTATTATCACCTATGGCTGCCACCCCATAAAGTCGCCTGCGGCGACCACGGGGCGGGGATGAATCTATAAACATATGAAATATTTTATCCTTACATTTGGATGTCAGATGAACTACTCTGACTCGGAAAAAATTGCGGCCAAGCTCAAACGAGCCGGCCATCAATCAGCTAAAACTGCTACCGCGGCGGACTTAATTGTGATTAACGCCTGCTCGGTCCGACAAAGCGCCGTGCATCGCGTTTTCGGCCAAGTTGAAAAATTCCGCGATAAAAAAATCGCGGTGGCCGGCTGTCTCCTGCCAAATGATAAAAAAAGATTAACGGCCGATAATATTCCTTTTTGGTATCCGGATGATTATTTTAATCTAACTCCGTTGCGCCAAAATAAATTCAGTGCTTTTTTGCCGGTGATGACCGGCTGCAACAATTTCTGTTCCTACTGCGTGGTCCCTTTCACGCGCGGGCGCGAAAAATCACGCCCCGCCAAAACTATCGTGGCCGAGATTAAATCATTGCTCAAAAAAGGCGCTAAAGAAATAATTCTGCTGGGACAGAATGTTAATTCATACCGAGACAAAAAAATAAATTTCCCCCGGCTTCTCAAAACAATCAACAACCTGCCGGGCAATTTTTGGCTAACATTTATCACTTCTCACCCCAAAGATATGTCGGATGAACTTATTACTACTATGGCTCGCTGTCAAAAAATTACACCCTATATTCACCTTCCAATTCAGAGCGGCGATGATAAAATTCTGCGCGCCATGAATCGCCACTACAGCGTGGCTCATTATAAAAATTTGATTAAAAAACTTCGACTGGATTTCAAAAAACATCGCCCTGCCTGGCCGCCGCTGGCCATTTCCACCGACATTATTGTCGGCTTTCCCGGCGAAACCATCAAGCAATTTCAAAACACTCTCCGGCTCATCAAAGAAATAAAATTTGATATGATATATTTTGCCCGCTATTCGCCGCGGCAAGGCACGGCCGCGGCTAAGCTCGCCGATAGCATTCCCCAGTGCGAAAAAAAACGCCGAGCGCAGGCAATCAATCAGCTTCTTAAACAAACCGCCACTCGACTCAATAAAAAATACGCTGGCCAAGCAATTAAGGTTTTAATAACCAGCACCGATAAAGATTTTGCTTTTGGCAAAACCATTACCAATAAAGACGTTAAGCTGCCGACCGAAAAATTAAAATGCGGCGATATAATTGATGCAAAAATAATCAGCACTACTGCCTGGGGGCTAAAAGGTCATGAAAAA
The DNA here is from genome assembly GCA_002780785.1 of Candidatus Portnoybacteria bacterium CG02_land_8_20_14_3_00_45_8. GTDB lineage: Bacteria > Patescibacteriota > Minisyncoccia > Portnoybacterales > GWB1-42-6 > PEUE01. The sequence continues at coordinate 1,498 of PEUE01000001.1, read as the reverse complement.
TAAATCCGAAAAAATTATTGTGGTGCTCGGCCCGACCTCTTCTGGTAAATCCGATTTGGCCGTGGCGCTGGCCCTTCGACTAAGCTCAGGGCAAGCCCAAAAAAAATTCGGAATCCGAGGAGCCGAGATTATCTCCGCTGACTCACGGCAGGTCTACCAAGGTATGAACTTGGGCAGCGGCAAAATTACTAAAAAAGAAATGCGGGGCGTGCCGCATTATTTATTAGATGTCGCTTCACCCAAACGACGTTTTACTGCAGCTCAATATAAAAAATTAGCGCAAGCGACAATTAAAAAAATTCACCGCCAAAATAAGCTCCCAATAATCTGCGGCGGCACCGGTTTTTATATCCAGGCGCTGACGGACAACCTGGCTCTTCCGAAAGTTAAACCAAACCTCAAGCTGCGGGCGCAACTAGAAAAATTATCAACACCCAAGCTCTATCAACAGCTGAAAAAGCTTGACCCGCGCCGCGCCAAAAATATTGACTGCTTTAATCGGCGCCGTTTAATTCGGGCGTTGGAAATAATTAAAACCACCGGTCAACCAATCCCCCGTCTCAAAAACGCGCCGGCAAAAAATATCTTATTCTTAGGTATAGAAATCGCGCCAGAAATTTTGGCGCGGCGCATAAAAATCCGGCTGGAAAAACGTTTAAAACAAGGCATGCTGGCCGAAGTAAAAAAATTGCACGCGCAAGGTCTTTCTTGGAAACGGCTAGATGGCTTTGGTTTAGAATATCGGTGGCTAGCCAGATATCTGCAAAAAAAGACCCTTCGACAAGCTCAGGATAAATTAAGCTACCAAGAAATGACGGCTCGCCTGCAAAAAGACACTGAACATTACGCCAAACGCCAGATGACTTGGTTTAATCGCAACGGGCAAATCCGTTGGATAAAAAACGAACGCCAAGCGGAAAATATCGTCAAAAAATTTCTAAAATAAACGCGCAGACATCGCCTTAAATTAAACACTTTTACGCTATCGCTTAAAAGTGTTTAAAATTCTTCTCTCATCAATTATCTCAACAGAGCCAACTGCGGGAACCGCCGCCCATTGTACAAAAAGAGCGAACGGAGCGAGCGATTTCGCCTAACGTATCGGCATCATCCGAAGTTTTTGTGCAGTGAAACAGAACAAAAATTTGGGCGGAGATAGCAAATTATTAAATTAAAAATATTTTCTTTAATAAAAATCAGATTGTTTTTTATGCGTTTCCTTGTATTCTGGTAAAACTTGCTCAATTTGTCTCTTATAAAATTTTCTGATGCAAAAATTTTTTGGGAATAAAAAGTGGTCTTCCGTAAAAGTGCTATCTTTCTTTTTATAACGAACACCGATTAAAATGCAATCTTTTTGGCTTTGAGGTATTGAATATGTGATATGGTCAAAAATACCATCTCTTTGCCTCAACCTCACTCCGTATTTATTTAAGGGTCTTGTCTAGGAAATTTTGATATAATGTCCTAGAAAGGCCATGAAATACAGCAAATTAAG
>PEUE01000010.1 GCA_002780785.1 Candidatus Portnoybacteria bacterium CG02_land_8_20_14_3_00_45_8 | reverse complement strand
CAAAGCAAAGCCGCCGCTAATGAGATAAAGTTTTTGTTGGGGTGAGATATTGGTCATTTGTTCAGTGTTTCGGGATTGAATTTAAATTGCAGCGAAAAAGTCAGGTCGGTTTGACTGGTTAAATTGGTTAGGGGGCTAGCCACATCGGTAAACAAAGGTGAACTTTCCAGCGTTTGTTTGAAGATTAAAAACTGCTCTCTTTTTTGGGCAAAGCCGGAGAGCACCGCCGTTCCTTGGTCACTTAAAGATAATCCTTCCAGGTGTACGCCGCCGGGCACCAGTTCCGCCAGCGAAGCCAATAAGGGAGAGAAATATTTACGCTTTTTTTGCAGGGCGTTAATTTTGGCCAGCTTGTTATTGAGCTGAGTGATAAGGTTTTGTTGATTTTTTAAGTCCTGACCGCGAACGCTGGCTTGGGCGGTCACTAAATTAGTATCAGCGGTTTTGAGCTGGGTGTGAACATACAGCCAAATTGCGCTAAGTAGCACGGCTAAAACCAGCGTTAGGCCAATTAAAGCGCTGCCGTAAAACATCACCCAACGCCGGGCTTTTTCCAGCGCCAGGATTTTTTTCTCTTCGGGTGGCAGAAGATTAAGCTTGATCATAATTTTCTAAAGCCAGGCCCAGAGCGGTGACAAAAGAGAGCGACTCATCAAACGGCAGGCCGGGCGATGCTTCCTCGGGGTTATTAAAAATATTAATCCAGGGGTTGCCAATCTGGACGGGCATTTTAAGTTCGGTATTTAAAAACTCTGATAAACCCAGCATATTAGCTCCGCCGCCGCAAAGCATGATTTTTTCTATTCTTTCACCGCGGGGTTGTTCGGGTAAAATATGGTCATGGTAAAAGTCGGTATAGTTTCCAATTTTGGCGGCCAGCTCTTTCAGCGGCTCTCCCAGCGCCCGGAAAATTTTCCCGTCGCGGTGTTTGGGGTCAAGGCCGACTTTCATTTTAATCTCTTTGGCTTTAATCTGGGTGATGTCTAATTTCTCGCTGAGGGTTTTTTCCAGAGACAGATTGGAGATTAGCAAGCTGGTGGTGAAATAAATTGTTTGGTCGCAGCAAATGAGAAGGTTGGTTCGGCGAGCGCCCACGTCAACGATGACTATCGGCTTGTGGAGAGCGCCTTTTTTAATTAGTGCTCGGGCAATGGCCACGCACTCAATTTCAAAAGACAAGGGTTTGAGCCCCGCTTTTTTTAGAACGTTTAAGTATGGGTCAACCGTCTTTTTGGGCAGGGCGCCGATTAAAATCTTAAGGTGTGATGAGGGCTGGGTTAGCTCTTTGGCGGCCGGCTTTTTATCGGGCGCCGCCTCAATTATTTGCCAATCATAATAGACCTCATTTAAGGCCAAGGGAATATGGGCTTCAATCTCCCACTTAATGGCTTCCGCCACTTCTTCTTTTTTCATCAGGGGCAGGGTGACCACCTGGACAAAGGACTCGGTTTCGGGTAACGAGGTGATGCAGCAATTAGTTTTAAGCGGCTCTCCTTGGGTTCTTTTTATCGCTTCTTTAATGACATCAATTAATTCGCTTTCTTTTTTTATCTCGCCTTCTTCAATCAAGCCGTCTTTAATTTCGTGACGGCCAAAAGTGGTCAAAGTAAAACCCCCCATCTTTCTTTTTAGTTGGGCAATTTTAATTGACAAGTCGTTGATGTCTAAACCAAAACCTTCGGTTTTTGGACCAAGAAAATCTAACATAGTAATTTCCACCCTACGGGTGATCTCCCGAAGGGATAACAATCCTTGCTTATTGTATCATCACTAATCACTAAACACTAATCACTAAACTAAGGAATTTCTTGCCAGTCGCTCACCAGCCAGCTGGCGCCGGCTCCGGAAGAAAATTTGGCCGAAGCCAGGCCTGATTCATAAATAACTTGGGCGCTTTGCCCCAGAGTGATTTGATAAGCAGTTACTTCTTTTAGGGTGGCGCTGTTAGAAACATTGACATTGCCGGCCGAAGCGTAAAAAATGACGGCGCTGGCAGAGTTGGCAATGGAAATGGCATCCCCTGTTTTAGTGGACAGCAGTAAAATATAGGCGCCGGAATCATTAGTATAAAAAGTGGCGCTGTTGGCTACGGAAATTTGGCCGTCGGCGATGATAACGCCGCTCATCTCGCCGTAATTAGTTCCCAGGCGAAGTTTGGCGCTGTTGGTCAAACTGATGTTGCCGGTAACATAAAGCGTGCCGGTAAGAGTGAGGTCGGATTGGTTGGATAAAGTTAAATTGCCGTTTATTTTTTTTGGACCCAGCGAGGCGGTGTCGCTACCCGATAAAGAATAACTGCTGATGACGCCGCCGGCTTCCGCTTCGGCTTTCCAGTCGGCGATATTGTTGTCGGAGATGGGCATGGTTTCGGCGCTCGGGTCGGGGCTGCCGGGATAGGAAGTGCCGTTCACGACGCTGTCGGAAATTGTTTGATAATAGGCGTCGTGATTAACGACGCAATTGGTGATGGTATTGGCGTGGGCGTTGCCGCCGACGTGAATGCCGCTTAAAACGTTAGGCAGGTCTCCCAAATACACTTTAAAATCCAGATCATCATTAATTGAATACCAGTTGGGGGAGGAAGCGTTCCAGTTGGGGCTGTATTTGCCGGTGCCGGATGAGTAGCCGTCTGTGCTGTCTGCTCCCCAGAAAAAATAATTATTATAGTCAGCCGAAGCATCAACCACAATCCAGTATTTGGTGCCGGCGGTCAGTTGGGGCGGCGTGTCTATTGTCACGTCAATCCAGCCGTAGTTTTGTTGGCTGATTTGTGAGGTGGTCAAAGTGCCATAGGCGCCACTAGCCACTAAGGTTTTTGATGGTTTGTTGTTGTTGTCAGTTAAAATGCGGATGGTTTTATTGCCCGGGCTGGCGTGTTTTTTAAGATACAAACTGACTTTGGTGAGGCGGTCGCTGATTGTCGGCATAAATGATTGAGCCGCGTCTATTTGGTTGCCTTGTTGGCCAAAAGTGAAGCCGGTGTTATAGATTGTCCATTGCTGGTCCACCGCGGCTGGCGTGCTGGCCACGAAAATATCGCCGGAAGTGGAGGCGTTGTTGAATCCTTGAACCGGGCCATTGGAATAAAGATTGCCCAAAATACTGCTGCTGTTATTCATGGTCAATCCCCCTTCCCCTATCTGGACGCCATAGTGAAAGGAAATATCTTCAGCGTTAATTTCTAGCTTGACTTGAAGATTGCGCCAGCGATTAGCTTGTTCGCCGTTAACGCGGATGATTGTTTGGCCGCCCGCGTCGGATATACTGATGGCGGCGGTGCTGGAAGCGATAGTTAAGGAATTAGAGGCTTGGTATTTTTTTCCTTTGATTACGCGGTAAAGACAATCTTCTATTCCCGAATCAGCGGCGTAATAGGCCTGGGCGGACAGAGCGGAGTTCCTGGTGATTTTTTGCTGGGCAAAGGTGATAACGCTGATGGCGCCAACCACAATTAAAATCGTTGACAGAACAATTAAAACGCTGACGACAGCCGCGAAACCTCTTTTGTCGGGGGGTCTTTTAAATTTTAATAAAAATGCGATGGGCATTAGTATGTTCTTAAGGTAGCGGTGCTCGTTAATTCCAGGACCCCGGCGTATTCTGGGTTGGTGGAGGTGGCAGATGATTCAACTCGCAAGCTAATCTGCACTGATGGCGTGGCGGTGGAATTGAGCAGTTGGCTAAAAGTTAAGCTGGTAATTTTTACGCGATTATTGGTCAGGGCCACGGGGCTGGCTCCTTCTCTTTTAAGACATAAAGAGTTGCCGCACTTAAAAAAATCAACAAAGGTTAGCGTTTCGGTAGTAGAAGAAGCCACTTGTTCCAGGCCTAGCTGTCCGGGGTTAACATCAAAAATTGAAGTGGGCGTATAAACGCTTTTAGATTTTTTTATTTCGTAGATCATTGTATCCAAGGCGCGGCGGGCGTTGTCGGCCAGCTCATAATTGGTTTTGATTTTTGAGCCGGCCCGAATAGGCCAGAAGGCAAAAATAATAATTACCGTCACTAGAATAACCAAAATGGCGATGTAAGCCAGCATTTCAACCAGGGTGAACCCCCGGTCTTTTTTTGAGGGTTGCCAGTTGCCACTTAACAGACGATTTTTTGCAGAAGAAAAAATTGGAAAATTCATTTTAGGGTTTCCAGTTGGTTAAGTAAGAAATTAGCGTGGTTTGATAATTTTGGCCGTTATCGGACCAAGCAACAATAGTCGTTATTTTTTTGGTGTTGCTGTCCAGCGTGCCGCCGCTGTCCACAATATCGTCGTTGTTATCCCGATAAACATCAGAGAGAGTGATTTGGCGGGCAAACCCGTTGACACTTTCTTCACCCGAAGCAAAAGCCCATTTTAAGGGCGAGCCGGTTTTAATCGGGTGATAGGGCGAGCCGATGGTTAGGCCATTTAAATTATCCCAGCTTTCTTGTTTGGCGGCTTTGGCGGCCTCAAGCGCTTCGTTGGCTAAGTTAACGGCCACGACATTTTTTTTGGTCTGCAAGCTTATTTTTAAAGCTAAATTGCCCAGTCCCGTTAGGGCGGCCAGCGACAAGCCAATGATGGCTACGGCTACTAAAATTTCAACCAGGCCAAACCCCGCTTGAAATTTTTGGTTTCTCTGTTTGCCCCCGATAGAGTTTTTTAAAATTTCTGACGGGGTAAAGCCAGAGGAGTTAGTTATTCGGTTTTTTTTGGTCATTGGGTTTCCGGGTTGCCGGCCCAAAGAGATGTTCCTTTGGTGGCAATTCCGTCGGCGGTATAGTTAATTAAGTTTTGACTATCTAGAGAAATATTGAGGGCCTTAGAATTATCGCGGCGGTCGCGGTGAAAACAGAAAAGCGTGGCCGAATCGGTCAGGCCGTGGGAGTGGATGGTTATTTTTTGGTCGGCGCCCGCCACGCTTATCGTTCCTGACCAGCTAAACTGGGTTTTGCCCGAATTCAGGCCGCTCTGATAGCTGATACTTTGAACGACTCCGTCATTGGGAAAAGTTAGTGTTAGTGCAGCAGCGTTTTTAGTGTTTTGGCTGTAAAGCACATGGACGTGCCGGGAATCTTTGAGGCGGTTGGTATCGTTGGCGCTGCTGTCCAGAGAACTAATGGTACCGGAAGAGTCAACATAGATAAGGGTGTTTTTAGTTGAGTCCTGGATAAGCTCGGCTTTAATGAATCCGGCCTGCGCCGCGTTGCCGGTGAGGCGTTCAAAAATAACGTCACTGCCGCCTCCCAGTCCTATTTGGGCAATTTCCATACCGGCCAGCAAATCGTGAACTTCGTTGTCGCTGGCGGAGGGATTGTAAACATCGCCCTTAAAGAGCACAAAGCGCCAGGTTTCAAAATGAACTCCGAAGGAACTCGCTCCTTCCGAGGACAGGGTTTTGTTTTGGGCCAGACGCAGGGCATTGATTATTTCCTGATTAGTGGCGTCAATTAAACTTCGGCGGTGAAAAAAGATGATGCTGGAAAACAAGATACTGGCTAAAATTACCAGTACCGCCACCACGATGAGAAATTCAATCAGTGTGAATCCGCTTTGTTTTTTTGTCATACTAAGCTAATAGATTAGGGATGCTATTTGGAAAGAATCTCATCAATCACATCTATCGAGGTTCAACCTCAATAGATTGGGCGTTTTTATCAAGGACTACATACCTTCCATTAGAGAATACATTGGCTGGAGCATCGCGATGGCAAAAAAGCCCACCGCTATTCCAATGACTACCATTAGCACCGGTTCAATAATGGCGGCCAGCCCCTTGGTAATATTGGTGACCTCTTCTTCATAAAAGTCCGATAAGCGTTTTAGCACTTCTCCCAACGCGCCGGTTTCTTCTCCCACTTCAATCATCTGAATGACCATTGGGGGATAAAAATTAGCATAGGGACTAAGACATTGGCTGAGAGGCAGGCCTCGCTGAACTGCTTCAGCCGCCGCTTTTAGGGAAGTCGAAAAACAGGTATTAGTGAGAGTGCCGGCGACAATATTAAGCCCTTGGACAATCGGCACGGCGCTTTCAATTAATGAGCCGAGAGTTAAGGCAAAGCGGCCGGCATTGATTTTTTGGCTGATGGGGCCAAAAATTGGCAAGCGTAGAATGGTCCAGTCAAAATAGTGCCGGCCTGGTTTGGTTTTTAGAGCGAAGCGGCCAGCGATGATGACGGCCAGGACAAGCAGCAGGCCAATCAGCCAGTGTTGGCTAAGAAAATTACTGACCGCCATAATGGTTCGGGTGCTAAGCGGCAGGTCGGTCTTCATTTCTTTAAAGACCTGGCTGAGCTTGGGCACAACCATAATCATCATCAAAATACCGATGCCAAACATTGCTACAACAATGACCGACGGATAAATCAGGGCGCCGCGAACGCGGGAAAGGAGTTCACTGTCCTTTTTCATTTGGAAGGCGAGAATTTTCAGCACTTTTTCTAAGCTCCCGCTGGCCTCTCCCACTTTGACCATGTTGACGAAAAGCTCATTAAAGACCTTGGGAAATTTAGCTAGGGCGTCGCCTAGCATCGTGCCTTTTCGGACGGACTCATTTACCTGGCCGATAACTTGAGTAAAATATTTGTTTTTAGTTTGGGCGCCCAGAGCGTCCAGCGCTCGGTTAAAAGGCAGGCCGGCGCCGATCATCACAGCCAGGTTTTGGGTAAACATCATTTTCTCTACCAGGGAAATGTGTTTGAGGGAAAAAGAAAAAGACCTCCGCCAGCCCGGTGTCTTTTTTGTTGTTTGACCCAGTTCTTGTTCTTGGGCAGAAGTTAAAAAGAGGTTTTCCTGGCGCAGCCAATGAGCCAGCTCTATTTCTGAGGCAATCTCCTTAGTGCCGGTTTTAGTTTGTCCATCAGCTGTTTTGGCGGTGTAGGAATAAAGAGGCAAGGCAATAGATTATAATCACTAATCACTAATCACTAATCACTAATCACTAATCACTAATCACTAATCAC
>PEUE01000025.1:7144-11132 GCA_002780785.1 Candidatus Portnoybacteria bacterium CG02_land_8_20_14_3_00_45_8 | reverse complement strand
ACCGGGCGAACTTTTAGTTGTCTCTCTTAATAAATCAACGCTTAATAATGACGGCGATAAAGTTCAGCTACTTTGGCCGGACGACCAAATTGTTCACGCTGTTTCCTATAGTAAGGCCACTCAAGGACAATCCTGCGCCCGGTTTAACAATGGCTGGCTTTGGACCAGTCAACCAACGCCGGGGCAAACCAATAAAAAATCCTTTTCTACTAATAATAGTTCGGCAAACGTGGCTTTGGCGGCCGCAGAAAAAATTAATCCGATTGAAGAAAGCGTCTTAGTTGAGAACAAGACAACAAACCAGCCCTACGCGACGCCTAAAATAACCGCTTCTGCTAAACCAACCCCGGAGCCGCAGACATCAACGCCTAATTTAACTGCTTCGGTCAGTTCGCCGACAAAGGAAAGCTCTAAACTAAAAACTGCCTTTGTCCTGGTTGCGGTTTTGTTGCTGGCTGGCCTGGCGGCTACCGGCTTAGTTTATTTTAGAAGGAAACTCCAGGTTGACAGCCCGAGCCCCGACGATTAACATAAAGACGGCATAATAAATTAAAAATGTAAATCTCAAAATGTAAAATTATTGCCATTTTGAATTTTGATTTTTCCATTTTACATTTTTGATGAGCGGACATTCTAAGTGGTCTCAAATTAAACATAAAAAAGCGCTCACCGACGCCAAGAAGGGCAAGGTTTTCAGTAAGCTGGCGCGCTTAATTTCGGTGGCCGCACGCGAGCGAGGCGGCGACCCGGCCAAAAACCCGGCCCTGCGCATGATGATTGACCGAGCGCGTTCTTTGAATATGCCGCGAGATAATATTGAACGCGCTATTGCCCGCGGCACGGGAAAGCTGGAAGGCGTCAAATTTGAAGAATTTATTTTGGAGGCCTATGGCCCAAGCGGCTCGGCTCTAATTATTGAAGGCACCACCGATAACAAAAATCGGACCATCTCGGAAATTAAACATTTATTATCTCAACACGAGGGTAAACTAGCCAGTCCCGGCTCCGTGCTTTGGCTTTTCACCCGCCAAGGTATTATCGAGGCGGAACAGGGCGGATTAACTAAAGAAAATATGGAGTCAACAGCGATTGACGCCGGAGCGCAGGACTTAAAATGGCTGGACGAACAAACTCTGGAAATTTATACCCAGCCCGAAGACCTGGAAAAGACAAAAAAAGCGCTGGAGGATAAAAAGATAAAACTCAATGAGGCCTCGCTGAGCTGGCAGCCCAAAAACGAAGTGGCGCTGAACGAGCACGACAAAGAACGGCTAACCAAACTTTTTGAAGCGCTGGACGAGCACGACGACGTCAACGAAATTTATTCCAATACTCAATAATTAAAAGTTTCTGCGGCGCCTAAAATTTTATTATGTTAATTCTTGGCATTGACCCGGGCACGGCCATGATCGGCGTGGGACTTATAGAATACAAAAACAAGCAGGTGGCGCTGCGCTGTTATGATTGTTTAAAAACCAGTCAAACCGACGGCACCGCCGAGCGTCTAAATGACCTGCACCAAAAACTAAACCGCTTTATTAAAAAACACCAACCCGACGTTATCGCGGTGGAGGATATTTTCTTTTTTAAAAACTTAAAAACGGCGGTTAAGGTGAGCCAGGCCCGAGGCGTGATTTTGCTGGCCGCCGCCCAGCACCGAGCCAAAATATATGAATACACTCCGTTGCAGGTAAAACAAGCCATCACCGGCTACGGCCGCGCCGAAAAAAAACAGGTGCAACAAATGGTGAAAACTATTTTGAAATTAAAGGAAATTCCCCGTCCCGACGACGCAGCTGATGCTCTAGCTGTTGCCATTTGCTGCACCCATTCCATTAGGTCTTAGCTATCCCCAGTTTTAGGGGTTGACAGTTTTCCTGGCTTTCAATAAAATAACGACAAACAAAAAATTAACCGCTTAAAGGTCGAAGTGTTTTTCAAATAATTAACTATTTAAAACGACCAATATGCTTTTGCATCCTGATGACGACCAGAATCCAAAAGATGACCCCGCTGGCGCCGGCGATGAAGAGATATTAGACGATACTTTAGGTGGCGCTGATGAGGGCAAAGAAGACGGCTACTTAGACGACGGCATTGAAGAAAGCGACGAAGTTGAATAACTTCCTTCATTAAAACTCCTGGCTCTCCGGGGGTTTTAATTTGTCTAAAAATATCTTGAAAAATCGGCTTTTCCCTGGTAAAATACGGACTAATGAATTCTAATCTTTTTTATCGCCCCGGAAAAAAAGGAGAGGGCCGCTTAGGGCACTGGCTAAAATCGCTTTTCCGGTTAGCGGTTATTTTATTTTTTGCCGGCCTAGTGCTGGGCTTTTTGGCCTTTGCCTATTTTGCCAAAGACCTGCCTAGCCCCGCCAATATCAGCCAGCGTCAAATTACCGAGTCCACTAAGATCTATGACCGCACCGGCAAAATTTTGCTTTATGATATTCACGGCGAAGAGAAACGCACCATTATTCCTTTTGACGAAATTCCTCAACAAATGAGGCAAGCCACCCTAGCGATAGAAGACAGCAATTTTTATAATCACTTCGGTCTGGATTTCAAAGGAATTCTCCGCTCAATCTTATATAATATTATCGGCAAAAAAATCTTGGGCCAGCAAGTGAGTATTGGCGGCTCCACCCTCACCCAGCAATTCATAAAAAATGCCATTCTAACATCGGAAAAAACTTATACCCGCAAAATTAAAGAAGCCATCTTCGCGGTGGAAATGGAAATTAAATATTCCAAGGACGAGATTTTTGGTTTTTATTTAAACCAAGTGCCCTACGGCTCCAATGCCTACGGCGTGGAGGCCGCCGCTCAAACTTTTTTTAATAAAAACGCCAAGGATTTAACTCTAGGTGAAGCCGCACTACTGGCCTCTCTCACCCAAGCGCCCAGCTACTATTCGCCTTACGGCTCGCACGTGGATGTGCTCAAGGCCCGTCAAGAGTATGTGCTGGACCGGATGCAAAAACTCGGCTACATCAGCGAGGAAGAAAGCGAAGCGGCTAAGCAGGAAAAATTAAAATTTGCCCCTGCCAAATCCGGCATTAAAGCGCCTCACTTTGTGATGTATATCAAAGAATACCTGGAAGCCAAGTACGGCCGGGAAGCGATGGAAGCGGGCGGCCTGAAAGTTACCACCACCCTGGACTGGGATTTACAAAAAACGGCTGAAGAGATTATCCATAACGGCGCTGTTAGTAATTGGAAAAACTACAAAGCCCGCAACGCCGCTTTAGTGGCGCTTGACCCCAAAACCGGGCAAATTCTGGCTATGGTCGGCTCTTATGATTATTTTGACTTGGATAATGACGGCAATGTCAATGTCGCTCTTCGCGACCGGCAGCCGGGATCCTCTTTCAAGCCCTTTGCCTACGCCACCGCTTTCCAAAAGGGCTACACGCCCGACACGGTGCTCTTTGACCTAAAGACAGAATTTAACCCCAACTGCCCATCGTCCGCTGCTCAAGAAAAAGACGAGTATGGTTTGGATTGTTATCATCCGGGCGACTACGACGACAAACTGCGCGGCCCAGTGACGGCCCGTCAGGCCCTAGCCCAGTCGCTTAACATCCCCTCGGTGCAGATGCTTTATTTAGCCGGTATTCCCGAGACCATAAAAACCGCCAAGGCCCTTGGCATCACCACCTTAAACGATCCGGAGCGTTATGGATTGTCTTTGGTGCTCGGCGGCGGCGAGGTTAAATTGCTGGACGAAGTAGCGGCTTACGGCGTTTTTGCTAATGACGGCGTTAAAAACCAAACCGCGCCTATTTTAAAAGTTGAAGACAAAGACGGCCAAACACTGGAAGAGTACAAAAACGAATCCGATAAGGTTTTAGAACCGCAAATTGCCCGGTTAATTTCCAATATTTTATCTGACAACAACAGCCGCGCGCCGGTCTTTGGTCAAAACTCAGCGCTTTATTTTGCCGACCGACCCGTGGCAGCCAAAACCGGCACCACCCAGGGATAT
>PEUE01000025.1:0-7108 GCA_002780785.1 Candidatus Portnoybacteria bacterium CG02_land_8_20_14_3_00_45_8 | reverse complement strand
GCGCGGGCATCGCCGCCGCCGGTCCTCTGTGGCACGATTTTATTGCCCAGGCCTATAAAATAAAATCAACTGACTGCGGCGAGGAGCCGGCTTTTTGCCTATCCAAGGGCGTCGAACAATTCCTACAACCGGACCCAATCTCCACCAACAAACCCATGCTTTATGGTTCTTATATTACTAACCGAACAGTTAAAATTGACAAGACCTCCGGACAGCTCGCCACCAGTCAAACTCCGCCGGAGTTGATACAAGAAAAAGTTTTTCAGAAAGTTCACTGCCCGCTGTACTATCTGCAAAAAGACGACCCGCTGGGCGACTCCCCCAGTAACCCCAGTGATGACCCGCAGTTTAAAAACTGGGAGGCCGCTGTTTTGGCATGGCTCGGCCAACAAAACCAATCTTACAACCAAAAAGCTCCATCTCAGAATGATCAACTTCACACTAAACAAAACCTGCCGACCGTGCGCTTCACTTCTCCTAAAAAAAATACCGCCGTGCCAATGTCTTTTCGAGCCGAAGTTGAAGCCGTTGCTCCGCTGGGGCTTCAACAAATTGATTTTTTCTTAAACGACGACTTTGTCGGTTCGGTGTTGTCGCCGCCTTATCGCCTTGACGTGATCGCCCCGGCCGGCCTTGCCAATGGCTGGGCTACGCTAAAGGCGCGCGCCTATGACCAAGTTTTAAACCGACAAGAAGACCAGATATCGGTGATGCTCACTCGTTAACTGATTAATTAAAAAACCGCTTCGCGGCTTGCAAGGCGGTTTTTTAATTTCTTTTTTTCAACTAATAAATCTAATTTTTTCCAGGCCCACCGGTTTTGCCGGCTGGCTTTTCACTTTAGCTAAAATGAGGTCTTCTTTCATTTGCAGCTCGTTGGCCCAGATTGAATTTAAGCAATCAACCAGTAAGACCCCGTTTTTAATCTTGAGCGGCTGGCTCTTTCCCTGAAACTGCTGGCCCAGGGCCTCGCCTAAAATTTTGTCCCAGTTCTTTCTTAAATTAAAAAACTCTATCTCTTTGGCCAAACCAAGCCCCCTTATCTTGGCCGGTAAAATTTTTTTAAGAGAAGTCCACAATTTCTTAGTTGGCCTTAATCGGCATAATAATATAAAGGTAATCGTCTTCTCCAGCTGGCCGAATGACCATGGGACTGGATTCTGAGTTCATCCCTAAAAATACTTTTTTGGAACTGATATTGGTCAACCCGTCTAAAATATACCGGTAGTTAAAGTTAACTTCCAAGTCACCACCCTTAATCTCCGCTGCCACTTGAGACCGGTTTTCCCCGAGGTCCGCGTCATTGGATAAAACTTCCAGTTGTCCCTTTTTTAAAACCAAAGTGATATTATTAACCTTGCTGCTAAAAATTCCCGCCACCCGAACGCTGTTTAATAATAATTCCCGCTCCACGCCTACCTGATAATTAAAACTTTTAGGAATAATCTGTTGGTAATCGGGATACTGCCCCTCAATTAATCGAGAAACCAACTGGGTCTCACCCATATCAAATAATACCTGGTTGTGGCCCAAAATAATTTTCAATTTGCCCTCTCTCTCGCCTAAAATCCTGATTAATTCCTGAGCGGTTCGCTGAGGAACAATTAAGGGTTTTTTTGAGTCCGGTTTTTTACTGACGGAGAAAATCACTTTTTCCGCCAAGCGAAAGCTATCGGTCGCCGCCAATTTTAAATCGTTGCGCTCAAAACTAAATAGCACCCCGGCAATTTCCGGCCGCGACTCAGAGAGAGCCGTCACTCCCACCACTTGGTTTAAGGCATCCTTAAAAAAACCATTCTCCACCTCCATTAACGGGGTTTCTTTTATTTTGGGAATAATTGGAAAATCATCCGCCGGCAAACCCTTAATGGTGGTTTTAAAACTTTCACATTTTATCAGGAGATTACTGCCTTTTACCTCTAATTCCACTTTTTTATTGGGCAGATTATTAACCAAGCTGGCCAAGATTCTAGCCGGACAAGTAATGGCGCCGTCTTTTTCCACCTTGCCCGACGTCCAAGTGCTAACACCAATTTCCAGGTTGGTGGCGGAAATTTTCAATCGACCCTCTTCGGTTTGCAATAATAAATTATTCAAAATCGGCAAGGTTAAATTGCGGCCAATAATGTTTTGGGCGATATTCAAGTCCTTTTTTAAATTTTCCTGCAGACAGACAAACCGCATAATAATTAATAAATTAATTAAATAAAATAATTGTTATTATTAAAGATTGATTTTTTTGTGGACAAGGAATTTTTTCTTTGCTGGTAAAGGAAAAATCAAGTGGTAAGATGTTAATAAATCAATCAATAACTATTTAACGGCTGATGGTAAAAGTTTTTAGAACCAGCAGCCAGCGCTTTTATTAATAGTATTTTAACACCATATCCAGATAGTTATAAGTAATTTACTAACAGCTACTTACTATAAATCCTTTCTTTTATTAAGACGATTTCTTGCTGAAGGGTCTCGTTGCTTTGAATTTCCTTTTGCATTTTATCGCAAGCGTACATCACGGTGGTGTGGTCGCGCCCGCCCAATTTTTCGCCGATGAAAGGAAACGATTTTTTTAATTCCTCGCGGATTAGATACATGGCAATTTGACGCGGGTAAGCCACTTCTTTTTTCCGGCAGCGGTTGATGAGCTCTGAAGTATTAACATCATAAAATTCCGCCACCGCCTGAATAATGATTTTATAATGAGTGAGTTTCTTAGGCGGCGAGATAATGTCGTTTAAGATTTTAAATATTTTATCTTTATCAGTGGTAAAGGAAAGATTATTTAAGGCAATAACGCGATTTAAAGCGCCCTCAAGCTCGCGGATATTCTTTTGAATATTGGTTGCCAGGTGATTTAAAATGTCGTCGGGCAGGGTCGCTTTTTTCTCGGCCAGCTTGCATTTTAAAATAGCGAGCCGGGTTTCCATATCCGGTTGAGAAATATCAGCGATCATGCCGCCTTCAAAGCGAGAGCGCAGTCGCTCCTCCAGAGTGGAAATAGCTCGGGGCGGCCGGTCAGAACTTAAAATAATTTGTTTGTTTTTTTGATAGAGTGCGTTGAAGGCGTGGAAAAATTCTTCTTGGGTTTTTTCCTTGCCGGCCAGAAACTGGACATCATCAATAACCAGCACGTCAATTTGTCGGTATTTTTCCTTAAAGTCCTCCACCTTGCCGTTATGGAGGGCGCTGACAAGCTCTGAGGTGAATTTTTCCGAGCTAATGTATTTTACTTTTTTCTTCTTTTTGTATTTCTCAACTATTTCATTGCCGATGGCCTGAATTAGGTGGGTCTTGCCAAGCCCCACTCCCCCGTAAATAAATAAGGGATTATAAAGCTCGCCGGGGTTGCCGACCACCGCTTTGGCAGCAGCTTGGGCTAGTTCGTTGAAAGAGCCGACAATAAAATTAGCAAACTTATATTTGGGGTTAAGATTGGTCTCTTTATCAACAACCAGTTCTTCAAAGGGTTGGTCGAGCGAGGCGGGCGGTTCTTTCTTGATGCCGGTTTTAAAGATTTTTTCCATCGACGGCTGGTTGGTAACCGGATTGATAATAAACCGCAGATCCTTAATGTTGTTGGAGGTGTTTCGGAGAGCGCGTAAAATTAGTTTGTTGTATTTATTCTCCAGCCACTCCTTGCTGAAGCCATTAGGTACGCCAATAGTCACCACCCCGTCCTTATTTTTAATAATGCCGGTATCGCGGAACCAGGTGATAAAATTAGCCCTTGAAATATTGAGTTCAATTTCTCCTAAGGCAGTTTGCCAAAGCTCTTCATGAAGCATAAAATTCATTTTTTCTTTTAGCATTTCTTTCCCTCGCTCCCCATTGTACCATAAGGACAAGAAGGAACAATTGGATAAAAAACAAGGAAAAACGGCAATTTTGTGTATAAACTGGGGATGATTAGTGGATAGGCGGGCCACCCTCTTTTACAAAAATTTAAAAGTGTGCCCTGAATAATTTTTAATTGACTTTTTGGTTTTTTAATAATATACTAAGTGGAATATAAAGCAAGTGATTATATATGAGCGTTACTTATCAGCCCAAAAAGAAAAAACGCAAAAGAGTGCATGGTTTTTTGGTTCGTCAGCGCACCAAGTATGGTCGTCGGGTGATTAGCCGGCGGCGTCGGAAAAAAAGAACAAGATTAACCGTTTAGCTTATGTTGGCGCGGATTAATCGTTTAAGCAAGCAGAAGGACTTTGAAGCGGTTTTTAAAAATGGCGGATGGCAGCAAAATAAATATTTAGCAGTTCGCTTTATGCAGAATGGTCAGTTAGCTAGCCGCTCAGCGGTGGTGGTGAGCGCCAAGGTGACTAAAAAAGCGGTTTTGAGAAATAAAATTAGGCGGCAAATAACAGAGACATTAGCCCAGTCCTGGTCCGATATCAAGAAGGGGCAAGACCTGGTTTGGGTGGCTAAAAATCAAATAATCACTCTTGAGCCGTCGGCGATTAGGCAGGTGGTCCAAGAGCTGCTAAAGCGGGCCAAACTTTATGTTAGGTAAAAAGATTGCCCTATTTTTTATCGGTCTTTATCAAATAATTTTTTCACCGGATCAAGGTTTATTCCGGCGGCCATTGAGGGCTTGCCGTTTTTATCCCTCTTGCTCCCACTATGCCCATCAGGCAATTAGTCAATACGGCATTTTAAAGGGGTTGTGGTTGGGGCTAAAAAGAGTTAGCCGCTGCCACCCTTGGCATGAGGGTGGGTATGACCCGGTAAAATAGTTTTTATGGGTTCAATTACTTGGCTTTTTAACGAATTCCTTTATCGCCCGTTATTTAACGGACTTATTTTTTTATACAATAATTTCGCCTGGCACGATTTTGGAATAGCGATTATTTTGTTAACGATTTTAATTCGGCTGGCGCTTTTCCCGCTTAATCAAAAAGCCATTAAATCGCAAAAGGCCTTGAGCGAGCTGGCTCCACAGATTAAAGCGGTGCAGGGAGAACACCAGGGAGATAAAGTTAAGCAGTCGCAGGCCCTGATGGAATTATACAAAAAGAACTCTATCAATCCGGCGTCCGGCTGTTTGCCGTTGCTGATTCAGCTGCCAATTCTAATCGCGCTTTACCGAGTTTTTTGGAATGGGTTAAAGCCCGAGAGTTTGAATGTTTTATATTCTTTTATTTCTCGGCCCGCACAAATTAATCCAATGTTTCTGGGCTGGCTGGATTTGGCGAAAAGCAATTATGTTATGGCAATATTAGCGGGCGTGTTCACTTTTTGGCAGTCCAAAATGATGACCAATATTCAGCCGTCAGCCGGCGGCTCCAGCGATATGGCAACTGCCATGAGTAAGCAGATGATGTATCTTATGCCAATTATGACGATTTTTATTGCCTGGCGGTTGCCGGCCGGCCTAACCCTCTACTGGGCGGCGGTAACTCTGCTGGGCATTGGGCAGCAGTACTTAGTTATGAGGAAAAAAAATGCAAAATAAATTAACACAAATTAAAGACATCATTGAGGAAATTTTGCGGCAAATGGATTTTTCGGGCGAGGTGGTGATGGAGGATCAAGACCCAGAATTTCTGCGAGCCAACATTAAAAGCCCGGAAGCGGCTTATTTAATTGGCCGAGGCGGCGAGGTTCTGCTGGCGTTGCAGGAAATTATTCGAGCGGCGGTGGCTAAAAAAATCAGCGAGCCCGTTCGGTTTATTGTGGACGTTAATGATTATCGCCAAAGCCATTTTGCGTTGCTAAAAGAAATGGCCCAGCGGACGGCTCAAGAGGTGCAGGAAACGGGGCAGGAACAATGGCTTGCTCCTATGAATAGCTATGAGCGGCGGGTGGTGCATTTGGCGCTAAAAGAAATACCCGGCGTAAAGAGCGAGTCGGATGGTTTGGGTGAGGAGCGACGGATTGTTATTCGGCCAGACAGCAGCTAATTTAATGGGGAAAAAGTTATGTTAGCTCGGAAAATTGCTCTCAATACAATTATTTCCGGCGCGGCGCGGGTGATTGGCACGCTTTTGGCTCTGGTGGCGATTGGCTTAACCACTAGGTATTTAACTAAAACCGAGTGGGGCGAGTACTCAATTATGTTGACCTTCGGGTCAATTTTTGCGGTGTTGGCTGACGGCGGTTTTTATCAATTATTGGTAAGGGAAATTTCCCGGCCCGGGGCGGACGAAGCCAAGGTGGCCAGCAATATTTTTACCATGAAGCTGTTTATCAGCTTTTTTATTTTTGCTCTGGCGCCGCTGGTCAGTATTTTTTTCCCTTATTCTACCCAAGCCTGTTGGGGTATTGCCGTGGGTATAGTTGGTTTTTGGTTTTTGTCCGGCTCCCAGGTCTTTATGGGTATCTTCCAAAAATACCTAAGAATGGACCGGGCCGCGATAGCGGAATTGGTTGGCCGCTTGGTGCAACTGGTGCTTATTTGGTTATTCATCAGGTGGCAGCTGGGTTTTTTATGGATTGTGGCCACGCTAACTCTAGGGGGCTTGGTTAATTTTATTTTGATTTATCAAATGGCTCAAAAGCACCTTCGGGTTACTTGGCGTTTCGATTTTGATTTTTGGCGAGAGAGCTTCAAACAAAGCTATCCGCTGGCTATTTCGGGAATTTTAGTGATGATTTATTTTTCTTTCGGCTCCTTAATTTTGTCTGTTTTCCGACCGGTAGCGGAGGTGGGAATTTACCGCTTGGCTTATAAGGTGCTGGAAAGCTTAATTTTTTTCCCCAGTATGTTTGTGGGTTTGATTATGCCGATATTATCCAGCGCCGCCTTTGACGATTGGGCGCGTTTTAAGAATATTTTGCAAAAGGGCTACGATGTGCTGATGATTTTTGCCTTGCCGCTGGTGTTGGGCACGCCTTTTGTGGCTGGTCAAACAATTAAGTTGCTGGGCGGCGGCCTTTATCCGGAATCAATTCCGGTGTTAAATATACTGATTGTGGCGGTGGGCATCATTTTTTTCGGGACGCTCTTTTCTTTTGGTTTAATTGCGCTGGGCCGGCAAAAAAGTTTACTCTGGATTTCGGCGGCCGGCGCGGTCATTAATTTACTGCTGAATTTTATTCTTATCCCCCGCTACTCTTATACCGCGGCCGCGATAATTACCGTGGGCACGGAATTGCTGGTGACGATTTT
>PEUE01000049.1 GCA_002780785.1 Candidatus Portnoybacteria bacterium CG02_land_8_20_14_3_00_45_8 | reverse complement strand
AATAAAAGCTAAGACGCAGGAATTAAAAGAACGGCTAACTAAGGGTGAAACACTGGACGATTTATTGCCTGAGGCCTTTGCTCTGGTGCGCGAGGCAGCTAAAAGAGCGCTCGGTCAGCGGCTTTTTGACGTGCAGTTAATCGGCGGCATGGTGTTGCATAAAGGACAGATTGCCGAGATGAAAACGGGCGAAGGCAAAACCTTAACTTCTACGCTGGCGATATATTTGAACGCATTGGAAGGCCAGGGGGTGCATGTGGTCACGGTCAATGATTATTTGGCTAAGCGCGATGCCAATTGGATGGGCGCGATTTTCCATTTGCTGGGTATGAGCGTGGGTTGTCTGCAGCACGAAAAATCGTATTTGTACGAACCCAAAATTATTGATAAAGACGAAGTAACGGTGGAAATGGCCAATTTGCGCGAAGTGCGGAGAGGTGAAGCGTATGCCGCCGATATCACTTACGGCATAAACTCGGAGTTTGGTTTTGATTATTTGCGCGACAATATGGCGGAGGACTTATCGCAAATGGTGCAGCGGCCTAGCGGGCACCACTTCGCCATTGTTGACGAAGTGGATAGCATTTTGATTGACGAGGCGCGTACGCCGTTGATAATTTCCGTACCGGATGAGGAATCAGCTCAGCTTTACGAAACGTTGGCGCGGTTAGTTAAACAATTGAAAGAAAATGACTCTTCAACGGACCCAGAGCAGGGCGACTATAATATTGACGAAAAAATGCGGACAGTTTCTTTAACTGAAGAGGGCATAGACAGGGCAGAAAAATTATTGGGCTTGGGTAATATCTACACCGAGGGCGGCGTGCGCTATGTGCATCATCTGGAGCAGGCCTTGCGGGCGCAAGTTTTATTTAAGCTGGATAAGGATTATGTGGTTAAAAACGGCGAGGTGCTGATTGTGGACGAGTTTACGGGTCGTTTAATGCCCGGTCGGCGTTACAGCGAAGGGCTACACCAGGCGCTGGAAGCCAAAGAGGGTGTTCAAGTGCAAAAAGAGTCGCGCACCTGGGCTTCTATCACTTTTCAAAATTATTTTCGGTTGTATAAAAAACTAGCCGGCATGACCGGCACGGCTTTCACTTCGGCCGAGGAGTTTAGCAAAGTGTATAAACTGGAAGTGGTGCAGGTGCCGACTAACAAGCCCATGATTCGGCAAAATTTGCCCGACCGCATTTATCGCAATGAGCGGGGCAAGTTTAAAGCAGTGATTGAGGAAATCAAACAATGTCATGCCAAAGGCCAGCCGGTGCTGGTGGGCACAATTTCTATTGAAAAAAACGAGTTGCTGGGTGCAATGCTCAAGGCCGAAGGTGTGCCGCACGAACTTTTAAATGCCAAGAACCACGAACGCGAAGCGCAAATTATTGCGGCGGCGGGAGAGCCAGGGGCCGTGACCATTGCTACTAATATGGCTGGCCGCGGCGTTGATATAAAATTGGGGGGTGCGGGCGCTCAACAAGCGGTTTCCGAAGCCGCATTGTCTCGCGCCGGAGAAAGCGGAAGTGACTACGAAAAAGTTAAAGCCGCCGGGGGCTTGCGCATTATCGGGACGGAACGCCACGAAGCGCGGCGCATTGATAATCAGTTGCGTGGTCGCGCCGGACGTCAGGGCGACCCGGGCTCTTCTATGTTTTTTGTTTCATTGGAGGACGATTTGATGCGTATTTTTGCGCCGGACAAAATCAAGAATATGATGGAATTTTTGAAAGTGCCGGAGGATCAGCCGATAGAAAATAAAGTAATTTCTCGTGCCATTGAGAGCGCTCAGGCCAAAATAGAAGGTTTCAATTTTGACACCAGAAAACACGTTTTAGAATACGACGACGTAATGAATAAGCAGCGCGAGACGATTTATCGCAAGCGGCGGGAGGTCTTGGAGATGACTGATTTAGCCCAGCGCGTCCAACAGGTGATTGTGGAAGAGACAACGCGGCTAGTTGAATTCCATACGGCTGAGACCTATCACGATGCCTGGAATTTGAAAGAAGTTAGCGAGTCGCTTAATGCCATTTTTCAGTTATCGGGCGAGACCAGACAAAAAATAGAAAGTTGTCAAAATCGTGAGGAATTAATTAAATATGCGGCTGACTTGGCTAAGGAGGCCTACGAGGCCAAAGAGAAAAAAATCGGCGAAGCGCAAATGCGGCAAGTGGAGAAATATTTGTATCTGCGCACAATTGATATGTTCTGGATGGACCACCTGGCTGACATGGAGCACTTGCGCGACAGCGTGCGCTTGCGCGCTTTTGGCCAAAAAGACCCGCTAGTGGAATACAAAAGCGAAGGACATCAATTATTTCGGCGGCTGCTTGGCGCCATTCAGTCAAGTTTTGTTAATTCAATTTATAAAGTGGAATTGGCTTCTCCCTTCGCTAGTACCCCGGAGGACAAGCCGCAGAAGCTGTCTTTTGGCGGTTCGGGCGGCGCTAAAAAACCGACCGGCGCTCACAAAGTCGGCCGCAACGACCCGTGTCTATGCGGAGCGAAGAAAGAAGACGGGACTCCGAAAAAATATAAACATTGTTGCGGAAAATAAAAGTGTTGTGGAAAATAATATGGCGATAATCAAGAAAAAAATTTGGCCGGAATATTTTGAAGCGGTAGTTTCCGGAAAGAAAAAATACGAGCTTCGTCTTAATGATTTTGAAATCAATGAAGGGGATACGCTCATGTTTGAAGAATGGAGCCCCGAAACAAAAGAGTATACGGGGAGAAAAATTAAAAAAAAGTGACATCTGTTGAAAAATTCAGAATAGACAAGTTGTTTTGGCCAGAAGAACAAATTAAAGAAAAAGGAATACAGATTATTTCCCTTGAATAATTCTGGCGGGAAATATATTTTAATATTTCAAAATTTACGCTAATGAACCAAGAATTACACCGCATTGTTTCCACCGCCATAATTCATAGAGATGGCAAGTATTTGATTACCAAGCGCAGTCCGACCAAAAAGGTTTTTCCGAATAAGTGGACGGTGCCGGGCGGCGGCCTGGAGACCGACGATTATACTAAAACAGCGCCGACTACGCAGGACGGCACTTGGTATTTTGCCATAGAAACTTCGCTGCGGCGGGAAATTCAAGAAGAAGTTAATTTAGAGGTCGGCGCCATAAAATATTTGCTGGACTTGGCTTTTATCAGGCCAGATGGCATACCGGTAATAACTCTAAGTTTTTATGCGCCATATAAAAGCGGGGAAGTTATGCTGGATGAGGACGCCACGGAGTTTGTTTGGGCAACCTATGAGGAATGCAAAATTTATGATTTGATAGATGGTATTTTGAATGAGATAAGAATGGTGGATGAAATTTTGCAAGGCAAAAGCGAAGAGGAGGTAGAGTTTGGTGAATAATATAAAATCTTATTGTTCGAGCGAGTCCTGAGCTTGTCGAAGGGCGAGTCGAGAACTCTTTTCAGGTATAACTTCTCGACTGCGCCCCGCCAAAGCGGGGCTCCGCTCGAAGAATAAATACATTATTCACCAAGCTCCGAGTTTAAAAATTGACAAAACCATTTTTTTTGGTTAATATGGAATAACAAAAATCTTTTGACCGGCTCAAGATAAATATGCTGGCGCGCTTTTTTAACGCTTTATTTACTAAACAGAGAATGTCGCAGACCGCTTGGAGCGTGGTGGCGATTTTTTTGTTGGCAATTTTTGCCGGTTTTGTCTGCTATCCGACGGCCTGGAATAAGCCGGCGGATTGGTTGAATGCCCAGAAAAATAAATCAGCGGTTTTTAAAACCATACCCAATATTCCGCAGTTTTTTAAGTTGCCTTTCCGTCTGGGTTTGGACTTGCAGGGCGGCACTCACTTAATTTACGAAGCGGATTTGAGTAAGATCGATAAAGGCCAATATACCGAGTCAATGGAAGGGCTCCGTTATATCATTGAGCAGCGGGTCAACATGTTTGGCGTGGCCGAGCCCTTGGTGCAGGTGGATACCGTGGGAAGCCACTATCGGTTAATCGTGGAATTAGCTGGCATAAAAGATGTCAGCCAAGCTATTAAAAGAATCGGGGAGACGCCATTTTTGGAATTTAAAGAAGAAAAAACAGCCCAAGAAACGGAAAGCATAATTAATAGGTTTAAAAGCTTGTCGCCCGAGGAACAGTTAAATTTTAAAGAAGACCCGTATTTTGCTTCAATTGGGCTGGACGGAAGATATTTGAAAAAAGCGACTTTGGAGTTCGATTCCAATACCAATATGCCTCAAATCGGGATAGAATTTAATGATGAAGGCGCTAAATTCTTTGAGGAAGTAACTGGCAGAAACGTGGGGAAAAGGATCGCTATATATTTAGACGGCGTTCTTAAAAACGCGCCAACCGTTCAGGAAAGAATTTCCGGCGGGAAAGCTCAAATCACCGGAAGCTTTACTGTCAATGAAGCCAAGGAGCAGGTTAGATATTTGAACTCTGGCTCTTTGCCAGTTCCCGTAAGGCTCATCAATCAGCAAACTGTCGGCGCTTCTCTAGGCCAGCAATCTTTAGAGAAAAGTTTATTTGCCGGACTAATCGGCATTTTAGCGGTGGCGCTGTTTATGATTGGTTGGTACCGTTTACCGGGCCTGTTGGCGGTCTTGGCGCTAATTATTTATTCTGGCGTCGTGCTGATGATCTTTAAATTAATCCCGGTTATTCTAACTTTGGCGGGCATTGCTGGTTTTATTTTGTCGGTGGGCATGGCGGTGGATGCTAATATTTTGATATTTGAACGCTTGAAAGAAGAGTTGCGTTGGGGCAAGTCGCTGGGCGGAGCGATTGATGAGGGCTTTAAGCGCGCCTGGACTTCTATTCGCGACTCCAACGCTTCCTCGTTGATCACGTGTTTGGTTCTATTTTGGTTGGGCACGAGCATCATTAAGGGCTTCGCGCTGACGCTGGCAATTGGCATAATTGTCAGTATGTTCTCGGCGATATTCGTCACGCGCAACTTTTTGAAACTGTTCGTGAGTGAAAAAATGGAAAAGAGATTATGGCTGTTTGGTATTAAAAAACAGCGATCCGAATAACCCGAATTCTCATCCGAATTATCCGAATGAATCTATTCGTTGCATTCGAATGTCATTCGTAGATTGGGATCGCGTCTATATGTTGAATATCGTCGGTAAAAGAAAAATATTCTATACTTTTTCCGCCCTGCTAATCGGGGCAGGGATTTTTAGCATAGCTTTTTGGGGTTTGCATTTTGGCATTGATTTTAAGGGCGGTTCGTTGATTGAAATAGAGTTTGCGCGAATTGCCCCGGATGTTCAGGCGGTCAAGGTTAATTTAGTCGGTTTGAATCTGGGCGATGCGGCGGTACAGCCGATTGGCGAAAAAAGCTTAATAATTCGCATGAAAGATTTGGATGAAAATGCTCATCAGCAGGTTTTGCAATCGTTAAAGTTGATGGGGGATTCGGAAGAAAAAAAGTTTGATTCTGTCGGTCCGGTGGTGGGTGAAGAATTAAAGAGCCGGGCGTATTTGGCGATTATCACCGTGCTGTTTTTAATCGTTATTTATATCGCTTTCGCTTTTCGCAAGGTCTCCCGGCCCGTGGCGTCATGGAAATATGGCGTGGCCGCCATCATTGCTTTGTTTCATGATGTTTTTATTCCGACCGGCATTTTTTCGGTGCTAGGCCATTACTTGGGCGTGGAAATTGACTTGCTGTTTGTGACGGGCTTGCTCACAATTTTAGGTTTTTCAGTGCACGATACTATTGTTGTCTTTGACCGAATTCGGGAAAATCTGCGCAAGGGAGCGGGGAAGAGCTTTGAAGAAACGGTCAACGTTAGCATCAATCAAACCATAACGCGCTCCATCAACACCTCCCTGACCGTGTTCTTGGCTCTGCTGGCAATTTACATCTTTGGCGGAGCCAGCATTAAATATTTTGCGCTACTTTTAATGCTGGGCGTGTTTTTTGGCACTTACTCATCAATTTTTGTGGCCAGCTCCATTTTGGTAACTTGGGAGGCCTGGCGGCAAAAAAGAATCGCTCAGCGTTTGACTCGCTAGGGATTTTACTCGGATTGACATATTAAAACCGGTGTGCTATATTAGAGGTACTAAAAATTAGCCAGGGAGTGGGCTAAATAATAATGTCAAATCCAATCAATTTAATTGAAAATGCCCTAGGGGCTATTTCTAATAACCGTACCCGAGAAGTGGTTAGGCGGCGTTTTGGTTTGCATGACGGCCGACGTCATACTCTGGAGGCCATTGGTCAAGACCATGGCATTACCCGAGAGCGGGTGCGTCAAATTGAGAGCAATGGTTTAAGCGCTCTGCGCGACGCCAAGGTGCTGAATCGCTTTGAGCCAGTTTTTGAAGCGGTCAGAAACCATTTGTCCGAGCATGGCGATTTAAAACGCGAGGATAAGCTTTATGATGATTTGACCTATGTATGTTTTCCGGCCAAGGAAATTGAACGTTTAAAAAAATCTCAAGATGTGGCGGCTCTGGATCGCTGCCGCTCTGCTTTTTATTTAATTTTGACCTTGGGCGATGATTTTGCCAAAGTGCCGGAAAACGAATATTTTTATCCGGTCTGGACCAGCAATAAAAACTCGGTTAAGACCGCCAAGAAAGCAGTGGAGTCCTTGATAAAACATTTAAACGTCAAAAAGTCGGTCTTGCCGGCCGAAAAATTAGTTGAGGCGGCTAAAAACATTTTGCCCGATTTGTCGGATAAGGCCATTTATTCTTATGTTGATGCGGCCAAGCACATTAAGCAAGACCATAAAGGCCACTACGGCTTAATTCATTGGTTTGAGATTAGTCCGCGAGGCGTGAAAGATAAGGCCTATATTGTTTTGAAAAACGAGAATCGGCCGCTGCACTTTTCGGAAGTGACGGATTTGATTAACCGGATTTTGCCGTCGGGCCGTCGGGCTTACGTGCAGACCGTCCACAATGAACTTATTAAAGACAAGCGTTTTGTGCTGGTGGGCCGGGGACTCTACGCGTTGAGCGAATGGGGCTATCAGCCGGGCACGGTGTCGGAAATTATCTCTCAAGTTCTGAAACAGGAAGGTCCGCTGACCAAGGAAGAAATTGCCAAGAAGGTTTTGGCTAAACGCTTGGTTAAAGAAAATACTATCTTGATTAACTTGCAGAACCGCAAATTATTTGAGCGCGACAACACTGGCCGTTATCTGGTCAGGGCCTAAGAAGTTTGGTAAAATGTACTCAACTAAACCTTAAGCGATTAACTTGGTTTTT
>PEUE01000061.1 GCA_002780785.1 Candidatus Portnoybacteria bacterium CG02_land_8_20_14_3_00_45_8 | reverse complement strand
CTCGGTTCGGCGCATGAAAGAAACCATCGGTGATATTGATATTTTGGCCATTGCCAAGCAGCCGGCCAAAATAATGGACTATTTTTGTTCTATGACGGAAGTGGCCAAAGTTTTATCTAAGGGCGAGACGCGCTCCTCGGTTAAACTGCATAGCGGTTTAGATGCGGATTTACGCGTGTTATCTCGGGAATCATTTGGCGCGGGGCTGCAGTATTTTACCGGCAGCAAAGATCATAATATCGCTTTGCGCGAGATTGCCCGGACGAAAGGTTATAAGTTAAATGAATATGGTTTGTGGCGTGGCAAAAAAGCAGTAGCCGGCAAGACCGAGGAAGAAGTTTATCAGAAGCTGGGCTTGCGATATATTGAACCGGAAATGCGTGAGAATACCGGAGAGTTGGAATTATCCGCCAAAAATCAATTACCGAAAATCGTGGAATATAGTCAGGTACTCGGCGATTTGCAGATGCACTCGGACTGGTCGGACGGCGCCAATACTATTTTGGAAATGGCCGAAGCCGCCAAGAAATTGGGTCGTCAATATATTGCCATTACCGACCACGCCGGACGGCTGGCTATCGCCGGCAGCTTGAAGGAAGAAAGATTGCTTAAGCAAATGGCCGAAATTGATAAAATAGGTAAGAAAATATCGGGCATAAGAATTCTTAAAGGCGCGGAGGTGGATATTGATAAAGACGGCCAACTCCACATAAAGGATAAGGTGTTGGCTAAGCTGGATATTGTGCTGGGCTCTGTTCACGATAATTTTAAAATGTCCAAGGGAGCGATGACCGAGCGTATTTGCCGCGCTATGCAGAATCCCAGTATGAATATTTGGGCGCATCCGACAGGCCGCTTGCTGGGTCGGCGCGAGGGCTATGAGGTTGATTGGGATAAGGTTTTTGCCCAAGCGGCCAAAACCAATACGATTATTGAGATTAACGCGTATCCGGAGCGGCTGGATTTGAGTTGGCAGAACGTTAAACGGGCTATCGCAGCGGGCGTAAAAATTTCCATTGGCACTGACGCCCATGCCACTAATCATTTGGCCTATTTGGAATTGGGCATTGCCGTGGCGCGCCGCGGCTGGGCAAAGAAGTCGGATATAATAAATTGTTTGGGACTTGAAGGGTTAAAAAAGTTTTTGAAAAAATAAACGTATGTTTTTTAGAAAATCGGTCGGGGCGGTTGTTTTTTATCGGTCGCCGGAAAATAAAATTGAATATTTGCTTTTAAATCACGGCGAGAGCTCAAGAGAGTCCGAATATTGGAATTTTCCTAAAGGGACAATGGAAGATGGGGAGTCGGAAAGGGAGACGGCTAGGCGCGAAGTGGTTGAAGAAACGGGATTGGCAAACTTAAAATATCTGCTCAATTTTAGGGTTTCTGCGAGATATTTTTATCGGTACAGAGAGTCGGAAGCTAAAGGCAAGCTATTTTTTAAAACAGCAGTTTTTTATTTAGCCCAGGCCGGCGATAAAAATGTGAAAATTTCATCAGAGCACGTTAATTATGAGTGGTTGTTGTTTGCGGCGGCGCTGGAAAGAGTGAAAAGATTTAAAGGCAGCCAAAGAGTTTTAAAAAAGGCGAATAAGTTTTTAAATGGATAGTTTTCAAAATAGAGTTTTTGCTATTGTCAAAAAAATCCCGCGCGGGCGGGTTTTGACCTATCAGCAGGTAGCGGCTAAATTGGATAATAAAAATCTGGCACGGGCAGTAGGGAATGCATTAAATAAAAATCGCGACTCTAAAGTTCCTTGTCACCGGGTCGTTAGGTCAGATGGACGAGTGGGCCGTTTCAATCGCGGCGCCAAACAAAAAGAGTTGCTTTTAGCAAAAGAAGGTGTTAAAATCAAAAATTCTGAAATAGTTTTTTAAAAATTATAAATATGAAAATGAAAGGGGGGAACAAAAATGTGTGGAGTTGCGGGAATTTTTGGTCATCCAGAAGCAGCTAATCTGGTTTATCTTATGCTTTATGCCCTACAGCATAGAGGGCAGGAAAGCGCTGGAATTGTTTCGGCAAATTCCAGTACGGGAAAAATGAAAGAGCATAAAGCAATGGGGTTGGTCCGAGATGTTTTTGATGAACGAATAATTGGGGATTTGCGCGGTTCAAATTTAGCCATCGGGCATGTCCGTTATTCTACCACTGGCGAATCTTCATCAAAAAATATGCAGCCAATTTTGGCGGAGAATTTCAAAGGACCGATAGCCGTCGCTCACAATGGGAATATTGTGAATGCCACGGAGTTACGCCATAAGCTGGAAGGGGATGGTTCTATTTTCCAAACTTCTTCAGACAGCGAAGTTATTTTGCATTTGATTGCCCGTTCAAAAGAAGCGAAGTTGATAGATAGGGTTCAGGAAGCGATCGGTCAAATAAGAGGTGCTTTTAGTTTGTTAATTTTGACAAATAATCATTTGATTGCCGTGCGCGACCCTTTCGGTTTCAGGGACTTGGTGCTGGGCAAACTCGATGGCACTTTTATTATTGCCTCAGAAACATGCGCCCTTGATTTAATAGGGGCGCAATACATAAGAGAAATTGAACCGGGCGAAATTTTGGTGATTAATAAGGATGGTGAAAGGTTGATTAAGCCCTTTGACAAGCCCGACCATTTTTCTTTTTGCGTTTTTGAGTTGATATACTTTATGAGACCAGACAGCTTTGCTTTTGGCAGATCCGTTGATGGATTCAGAAAAATGCTCGGCAGGGAGCTGGCCAAGGAAGATATCAAGGAAGCAGATTTTGTTTGTCCGGTTCCCGACTCTTCAAATCAGGCAGCTCTTGGTTACGCTCATGAAAGCGGGATTGCGTTTGATTTGGGGATAATAAGGAATCACTACGTAGGAAGAACTTTTATTGAGCCGTCCGAAAAAATCAGGCATTTCGGAGTGAAAATAAAGCTTAACCCCGTCCGACAATTACTTAATGATAAAAAAATTGTCGTAGTGGACGATTCAATTGTTAGGGCGACCACTTCACAAAAGATTGTTGAGATTTTGAAAAACGCCGGGGCCCAAGAAGTTCATTTTCGATCAAGTTGTCCGCGAATTATCAATTGCTGTTATTACGGTATCGATATCCCGGTAAAGGACGACTTAATTGCCAGTCGTTGCAGCGATGCGGAGATTTGTAAACAGATTGATGCGGCAACCCTTAAATATCAAACCCTAGAAGGTCTTCGTCGGGCGGTGGGGGAAGATGAAGACGATTATTGCTATGCTTGTTTGGGGGGTAGTGAATACCCAGTTCCTATTCCGGAGGAGTTGCAAAAAATAGGTAAAATTTTGTAATTTTAAAGCTGTGAGTTATAATAAAAAAAGCTCACAGCTTTTCTTTTATGCGAAAAATTCTAATTTATTGGCTGCCAGTGATTATATGGGCCGGATTGATTTTTTACTTGTCGGCCATTTCTGGTTTAAGCTCCGGTTTAGGTGCTTTTTGGGATGTTTTTTGGCGCAAGCTGGCTCACGCCACCGAGTTTGGTATTTTGAACTTGCTGCTTTTTCGAGCGTTATCCGGCTCTGCTTGGAGCTTCAAAAAAGTTTGGTGGTGGAGCTTAATTTTGTCGGTGCTCTACGCCGTGTCCGACGAGCTACATCAATATTTTATCCCCCTGCGCGAGTGTCGGTGGCAGGATATGGCACAGGATAGTTTTGGGGTTATGCTGATTAGCGGTTGTCTTTATCTTTGGCGGCGATTTAGAGTAATTAAGGCAAACTAAAAACCCTTGCCTTAGGCCGGGGTTTTTGAATATTTTACTTTTTGGCCAGTTCCACTATTTCACTGAAGACCGTTGGATGATTAGCGGCCAGTTCAGCCAGCGCTTTTCGGTCTAGGTCAACTTTATTCTTTTTCAAGCCCGCGATAAAACGGCTGTAGGTGACGCCTAGTTCCCGCGTGGCCGCGTTAATTTGCGCATTCCAAATCCGGCGGAAATCGCGTTTCTTTTTACGGCGGTCAACATAGGCATGTTTTAAGGCGTGGCGGACCGCGTCTTTGGCCAGCGTGTAGCGGTTTTTGCGGCTCCACATATAACCCTTGGCCATTTTCAGTACTTTCTTTTTCTTTTTGTGCGCTCCAACAGCGCGTTTGACTCGTGGCATAGTAGTATTTAATTTTCCCCTTTGCGAAGGGGGATTAAGGGGGATTTAAATCCCTCCCAACCTCCCTTTAAAAAGGGAGGGGAAATTATTGAATTAATTATCTTTCCAGTATTTTTTTAAAAACCTTAACTTGAGCTTGGGGCAAATTTCTTAAGCCCCGTTTTTGCCGAGTTTGGTTGCCGGATTGTTTGGCGTTGAAATGATTTTGCCGCGACGGCCGAAACAGCACCTTGCCCTTCTTGGTAATCCTTAATCGTTTGGTGGCGAATTTAACTGTTTTAGTCATTGGTTTCTTTTTCTTTTTTCCCTTTGCTGAGCAACATATAGAAGCCGCGCGGCTCTCTGACAATGGGTTGATCAACAATCGTCGGGATTTTTATAAAAGTTTTAAATTCTTCCAGTTTTTGTTTAGCCATATGGCCGAAGGCCTTTTCTCTGCCCCGCAGCACAATTTCCGCCCGCACCCGGTCGCCCTTGGCCATAAATTTCTGCGCTTGCGCCGCTTTCATCTCTATGTCGTGCTTGGCGATATTGAAACTTAAGCGAATATTTTTTACTTCCACCTTATGGGTCTTGCTTATCTCCTTGGCCTTTTTTTCTTTCTGATACTGGAACTTGCCAAAGTCAATGATTTTGCAGACCGGCGGCACGGCCTTATCGGTCACCTCAACTAAATCGAGCCCGCGGTCACGGGCTAAATTTAAGGCGTCGGTAATTGTCAGCACACCCAGCTGCTCGCCGCGTTCGTCAACTACCCGCACTTCCGGCGCTTTAATCCAGTGATTTATTCGGTTTTGTTTTTGGCCAAAAGGTTTTCTAAACAAAGATTATGCAATAAAAATAATTTTATGTGGAGACGAGGGGAATTGAACCCCTGTCCAAAAAATGTCTTTAAAAAATATCTACAAACTTAGCCCAACTTGTTTTGAGGGGCTTGGAACTTTAGGTTGGGCAAAATATTCCAAGTCCTTAGCCGGTGTTTTTTCAATTGTATCTCCCGACCAAGATGCAATCTATCTCGATAATTTGACACCCGTGCGGCCTATCGAGAATTAGCCGGTTGGATGGGTTCAAGCGCCTATTTTATTAGGCGAGAACCGGAGCGAATGACGGCGTAAACGCCATCTTCACTTTATTCAATAAGTTGACACTTATTGGTTTGCTGGAAGTTTATCGAGATTCCGGCGTACTCGGTTTGCATCTTTTAAAGAAATTAGCTGTCGAGGCCTAGCGTCCCCACTTCCGGTTTACTTTTAGTAAGAAAAACGAAAGTGGAAACACAAGTTTATTCAACTTTGCCGCGCAAGACGCGCCTGATGCGGCGGTCGCTTTCGCGGCGGGTAATTTTGGCCCGTTTATCAAACTCGCGCTTGCCGCGCGCCAAGACAAATTCCAGCTTTATTTTACCTGTCCTATTATAAACCCGAATTGGCACCAAAGTCAATCCTGTCCGCTGGGTTTGGCCCAAGAGCGTGCGAATTTCGTTTTTATGCAGGAGGAGTTTACGGGTGCGAGTGGGGTCATAACTCGGGGGTGTGTTTTGGGGCTGATATGGGGGGATATTAGCGTTGAGTAGCCAGGCCTCTTCGCCTCGGATAACCACATAGGCCCCCTGGAGCGAAATATGGCTGTTGCGGATGGATTTGACCTCATGCCTGGCCAATACCAAGCCCGCCTCGTATTTTTGGAGGAATTCGTACTCGTAGCCGGCTTGGCGATTATAGGTGTAGTCGTTCATAGTAATTTTACTTTATCACGATTATTGGATAAACTAAAGGTAAGAAAATTGAATAGAAATAGGGTTGTCATTCCGAGGCCGTAGGCCGAGGAATCTCTCGCGAATGCGAGATTCTTCGTCGCCAGTTGGCGACTCGGGATGGCCAATACTTTATTATGATACGAGATGAAATTAAAAAAGTTCTAAATATTAAAGGCGCACAAATCGGGCGGCCGGAAAATAAGGGCTTTGGTGATTATTCCACCAGCGTTGCTTTAAAATTGGCTAAAGAGAAAGGCAAAAATCCAATGGAGCTGGCGCAGACAATAATGGAGAATATAACGACTTACGATGTCGCTATATTTGCTAAAGTTGAAGCCGTGCCGCCGGGGTTTATTAATTTTACGCTGTCAAAGGACTATCTGCAAAAACAAGTTAACAAAATTTTGGAGACCGAAGATGCGTATGGGAAATCAGAGATTGGCCGAGGCCAAAAAATCCAAGTGGAATTTATTTCTGCCAATCCCACTGGTCCCTTGACGTTGGGCAATGGCCGCGGCGGGTTTTTCGGCGATGTGCTGGCTAATGTGCTAGTGGCGGCGGGGTTTGAAGCGAAGCGGGAATACTTCATTAACGATGCCGGTTATCAGGTGGAGGTGCTGGGACATTCAGTGCTCAAGGATAAAAAAGCCCAGTATCGGGGCGAGTATATTGATAAATTGAATAAAAAATTTACGGGTCGGCTTGCTTCCAAAGAACCGAAAGTGGTCGGTAAAAAAGCCGCCGACTATATTATTGATAAAATGATTCGGCCGACCATTGAAGGCGGGATGAAAATTAAGTTTGACGCTTGGACTTCAGAAGATGATTTGCGCCGTAATGGCGCGGCCGATAAAGTGCTGGTGATGTTTAAAGAAAAAAATCTGACCTATGAGCAGGATGGCGCCACTTGGTTTCGCTCAACGCAGTTTGGCGATGACAAAGACCGGGTGTTAATTACTTCGGCCAAAGAGGACCGAGTGCAAAGCGCTACTTATCTTTTACCCGATGCGGCGTATCACTACCGGAAATTTGCTGAAGATAAATTTGATAAAGTGATTGATATTTGGGGGGCGGACCATCACGGCTATATCGCGCGCTTGCAGGCGGCGGGCAAAGCGCTGGGTGTTTGGGACGAAAATAAATTAAAAATTATAATTATGCAACTGGTGCGGCTGTTTGAAGGCGGTAAGGAAGTTAGGATGTCCAAGCGCGCCGGCACCTATATTACGCTAGATGAGTTGCTGGAGCAGATTCCGCTGGACGTGGCGCGCTTTTTCTTTTTAGTGCGCTCGCCCGATACGCATATGGATTTTAATTTGGACTTGGCGCGCGAGCAGTCGGAAAAAAATTCGGTCTATTATGTGCAATACGCGCATGCTCGGATTTGTAGTATTCTACGAAAATCCAATAGCTCCTCCCTTTTGAAAAGGGAGGTTGGGAGGGATTTGGCTTTACTATCTCATCCCGCCGAGTTGGATTTAATTAAGCAATTAATCCGTTTGCCAGAAATTATTGCCGACACGGCGCGCGATTATCAGGTGCACCGCTTGCCGCAATATGCGCTGGATTTGGTACGGCAGTTCCACCGGTTCTATGAGGAGTGCCGGGTATTAGATGAACAAGATAAGGATAGAACCCAAGCGCGGCTGGGTCTATGTCTGGCCGCTAAAATTGTTTTAGC
>PEUE01000007.1:1048-7454 GCA_002780785.1 Candidatus Portnoybacteria bacterium CG02_land_8_20_14_3_00_45_8 | reverse complement strand
TCCAGCATCGGGTCGCGCACTTTGCCTTTTTCCGAGGCCTCATTCATTTGGGCCTGCACTTGGGCTACTTTTTTTTGCAGTTGTTTCATTATCCAGGGAGTGTCAATCGGGTGAATAAACATGGAAATATTAATTTCTTTGTCCAGCGCGAGAATCGGAGAAAACCAATTAGTCATTAAATATCGCGGGTAGGTGAAGACAAAAAGAGTACGGGCCAGCCGGCTGCCGATTTGCATATAGTTGGAGTTGATGCGCATGGCTGGCGGCGCCAGCAAATCCTTGATTGATGGGCCGGCGGCTTGGGCGGCCAAATCGAAAGTCGCGTCGCTGGAGTCGCTGGGAGCGTCTTGAGGCGAAGCGCTTTTTTTGGCAAAAAAATCAAAAGGTGAAAACATGGTTACATTCTAATTTAACTTAACGCGCCAATCTATTGAGGTTGAACCTCAATAGATTGGGCATTATGCTAATTTGTATCATAATTTGTATGCTTCCTACTCTTTAGGGGTAAAGGTTGGTTTTTCTTTAAGGCCCATATTGTAGAGGTGATAAAAAAGCTCGGTTATCTCCTGGGTGTTGAGAGGCGCGGCTTTAATGCCAATGCCGTTGGGGCCCGAGGCCACATATTCCACTCTTTGCCAGAGCTGGGTTTTAAGTTCGTCAAAGTTTTTATCGGTCTGGTCTTTCACTCCTTTTTTGAAAAGTCCCAGTTTGGCCACAATCCCCCCTTCTTTTTTTTCCACTCTAGACAGCGGCACGACCACGAAAAAGGTCTGGCTCATAATATTACTGGCTTCAATGAGGTTCTTAACAAAGTCCTCGTATTCAATGATTTGGACTTTGAGGAGTTCGTTGTCTTGTTCTTTTTTCTTTTGTTCCAGCAGGTCTAAATAGCTGGAAATATCCAATTGCCGCGAAGTCACCAGAATCTGTATCGGAAAATCAAGGGAGTTAAGCATTGATTGATACTTCATAACTAGAGCGTCTTGTTCTTCGGTCGATTTTAGGGCAAAGTTGGTTGAAGTGGTCATTAAAACCGCTCGGAGATTATCGTCTTTTAAGATAATAACTCCTTCTTGAATGTCTTTGATATCTATTTTTTGTTGAACGGGAGCGAGTGCCATAAGTGGTTAGTGATAGGTGGTTAGTTAGTTACTTCCGGCGCCAAATAAAAGCGCGCGGTTTTATAAAATAAGTGAGCCAGGCAATAAAAATGGAAAATAACGGCCGGTCGTTGATTTTGATAAAAACGGAAGCCACAATAGCCAAGATAATCGGTCCGCCGATAGTGATAACAAACCAAAGTTCAAAAAAGTACCATAAAAAGATAAGCACCAGTATTCCGCCAATCACCAGAAAAAACTGCTTGAAACTTAGCGGGCCGAAGATTTTATCTTCAACGTCAATAAATTGTGGAACGTTAAATTGCATCGGGGGAAAGTGATTAGTGATAAGTGGCTAGTGATAAGAAATAAGTGATAAGTGGCAAGCGATTAGTGATCAGTTGTTTTTACGCAGTTTGCTAATAAAGCTGGAAAGCATTTTAATTAATTCATAACAATTTTCAGAAGTTTCTTCGCATTCGTTTTTAGAAAGATAGCCGTTGTCATATAGTTCAAATAGCCAATAATCAGTTTCACCCGTTGAGCCCCTGGAAATTTCTAAATGGCTGGCGAAATTTTTTCCATGATGGGAATAATAACCTTCAACTATATTGGCCGGGACAGAAGTAGCAGACCTTACAAGTTGTTTTATCAGTTCCCAGGAAATAAAATCTTTTTTGACGGATTTTATAATCTTAAAAACTTTTTTAACCAATTGGTGGGCTTTTTGCCAAACAAGCAAATCTTTGTAAGAGTTTATGTCCATTTTTACTTATCACTTATCTCTTATCACTTGGCACTTATCTCTCGGTACTTTATTGGTTGCTAAGATCAACAATATTGCCGTCAAGGCGCGGAGCGGGTCTGGGCAGGGGTTTTTGTATTCCGGTTAAGTCGCTTTTGGTAACGCTTTCGCGGTAGAGGTCGGAAGCAGTAGCAGCTTTGGGTTGAGCCGGCGGAGCAACTGGCGCGGGCCTGCCCGCAACGCCCTCGCCCTGGTCGTCTCTGGCGGGCTGGCCTGCCCGCAACGCTTTCGCTTGCGAGGCGGACGGGCTTGCGAGGCGGGCGGAAGGCGGCGTGGTTGGTGATGAAGTGGGTCTAGCGGGAGAAACCGCACTCCCCAGGCGTTCCAGGGCGATAAGCCCGGTGTCTGATAAAATTGGCATAGCGCTGTTTTCATCATAGGCCTTTAAAATCTCGGCCAGCTTAATTCGCTCCCCTGTCAGCAGGCCCTTAATGTTGGCGCTGTTGAACAGATAATCACCGCGTTCCAGTTCGTCGTGCCGCTTAGCGCCTTTTTGTTTAATA
Source organism: Candidatus Portnoybacteria bacterium CG02_land_8_20_14_3_00_45_8 (assembly GCA_002780785.1). Taxonomy (GTDB): domain Bacteria; phylum Patescibacteriota; class Minisyncoccia; order Portnoybacterales; family GWB1-42-6; genus PEUE01. The sequence goes on along the minus strand of PEUE01000007.1, from coordinate 5,046 downwards.
TAGTCGGCTAGCCAATTTTTTATGGTCGGGCGAACTGGCTGGTCAAAGTCGGCGATTTTTATGGGCGCGGCGGTTAGCAGTTGGTTTAGGATTTCTTTGTTTTCTTGAGCCGCTTCGCGGAAGGGCTTTGAAAAAATAGCTGGCGCGGGCCCGCCCGCAACGCTCTCACCCTGGCTGCCTCGCCCTGCTTGGCTGGCGGGCTGGGCGGCTGTTTGAGCAAATGGCTTAATTACGGGCTCAACTGATGTTGAAGCTCTAGCTTGGGGCTTGGGCGGCAAAACAATTGGCAAGACGCCGCCCCACTGCGGAATTAATTTTTCTACGCCAACCAGATATTCTCTAATGGGCAAGAGTTGCTTCAGCGCGACCTCGGCCGCAATTTTTTGGGCCTGGACGCTGTTAGTTTCTAAAGTGGAGGCAATTATTTCTGGGAGTTTTTCCAGCAGAAATTCTTTGAATATAACTTGTCCGGTCAAGTCGGCTAGAAAGGGATTTCTATCCTTGGGTAGGCCAAATTTTTGACAGACAGCAGCGTTATTTTGGGCTACTTCTGTAGAACAAAACCACTCCTGAACATAATCGGGCAGGCGGGAAAATTTAATTTGCCAGTCGTCCGGCGGCTCGGGCCGGTCTGGCGCGTCAGTAATATTGGGATTGGTGGTATTGGCTTCCATCTGGTTTTAGGAATTTATTAAACGGACGTGGGCGGTGGCTGCTTCTTTGGTGGCAGTTCATATGATTCAAGCGGCGGCGTTACAGGCGTTGCGTTGGCTTTGGAGGCCTTAGGCAAGGGCCCGTATGCTAGGGGACGTTCATTGATTTTAGGCGTGGTCTGCTTGTTTTCAATTTGCTTCCCGACTTTTTCAATGGCTTTGATTACACTTTGAGACCACATGGGGGAATTATCGATTAATTCATCTCTCCGGCCAGCCTTTATGGCGCCTTGCATTATCAGTGTTTTTGCGAGACCGTTTACTTCGCCGCGGATGCCGGCCAGCTGTCCCTCGGTTATATATTTGCCAATTGTTTCAAGCGAAGCTTGGCCTGCAGGGGTTTTTGTGGTAAAGGCCCCTATTTCTTTTGGTCCCAGAGATTGAGAGTATTCTCTTTCGTGTTTTTCCCATTTTTCTCTATCATCGCCGCTGAACGCTCCATTAATGTCGCTGGTGGCGCCGGCGTATATATGTCTCAATCCTATTTTTTTGTATTCGGTGTCCCCGACAATTCCCAGGTCAGTGTTTCCTTGAATTGTCATCAAGGCCGCTTTATTAAAGGTATCTTGAACCGATTTGGCTAGTTTCTTATGCGCGATAGCCATTTCGGTCCGAGGTATTTCATCATTTTCCACCATCTGTCCCGCGGCCTCCACAATTTTCTGGCTGTTTTCTCCCAGGAAAGAGCTGGCTTTGTTTTTAGAGAAATTGCCGTTGGTGATGCCGTCTTTTATTCGCTTTTTTAAGTCCTTGTCTTTCACAATATCGAGCCGGGTTTCTTCTAGGGCGTCTGCTTCAACGTGCATTCCAAGCCGTCTGAAAGCGTTGCGACCTTTTTTAGCGGCCTGGCCGGCTTTTTTGTTTTTGGCGTCGTCGTTAAACTCTTTGGTAAAAAAACCTTTTTTCTGGGCAACTTCGGCGGCCATTGTCCCGCGAACTCCCCAAGCATTGAGGGCTTCGTCAATCACTCCCTCGGCGGACATATTTTGAAGCAGGTCTCCAAAAGATTTATTCTGTTTCCGGTCAATTTGTTTCCTCTGTAATTGCGTGGCCTTAGCTTCCAGTCGCCGGCCGGCGGTTGCTGCGCCCGGGGTAATTCTTCTAAGGAGAGGAGTTTTGGAGATTCCGGTGAGGGTCTTGGCGCCCAGTTGCGCGCCCCATTGGGAGGCCTTATCAGTGGCATAGTAGCCGGGCCGTTTGGCTTGGCGCTTTGACCAATCGCCCACCTTGTTGCCTACATTTTTGACAGAGTTCATCACGGCGCTGGCGCCGTAGGCCCCGGCTTTTTGAGCGAACGCCAGTCCGGCGAGCAAAATCATAATAACTACAATGTATTGGAGGATAATATCAAAGCTTCTGAAAAAGCCGGCGAATATGGAGCTGACTATAGGAATGTCTCCCGCCTTGGCCACTATTTCCTTATTAACGTTAAAGCCGAGGCCATTTTGAGCAATGGTTAGGGCCAGGTATAAAAAGAAGGCGTAGGCCGGCGCAAAAAAAGACCACTTGAGAAATTCCTTCCACCATTTTTCCCAGCCGCCGCCAAAGGAGCTCGCAAGATTTGGCGCGACATAGGAAGCCCAAGCCAGCGGCGCTAAAATAAGCAGAAGCCACAACCAGACCACCCGCACCAGCAGGAAAAAAGAAAAAGCGAAAAAAGTGAAAGCCGCTATCGCCAAGACAATGCAGGCCATCAGCAGAGAGACAATCGCGCTCAAAGGTGGACCGAGAAGAAATCTTTTTACCGCTTCGAGGGTGGAGGTATCCCCAGGAGGTTGCCAAACCTTGCTAAGGTTGAGCGCGCCGGCTAATTTAAGTCCGACATCGCCGTTGCTGCCGACGGCGGCTTTGATAAAATACTCGGTGAGCACCTGGGAAAAATCAATAATAATGCCGCTTAACATTAAGCTGAAATTGATGAGTAGAGCGATGACTACCAGCCGAACCAGGGTTCGGCGGGCGCCCATATATTCGGTTTGCAGGACCGTGTCAAAGGCCAAAATCAGCAAAACCAAAGCGAAAATCATATTGCAAAGTCCTCGAGTAATTTCCCAGCCCATTATTACCACATCCACGTCGGTAAAATGATTAATACCTAAAACCGCGTTGGCCAGTTTGGCCGCCAGCACCACTAACTGGCTAAACACAAAAGAAACAACGTATAGAATGCCGCCGATAATATGAAAAAGAACGGGTAGATATAAATCTTTGTCCGAGGGCTCGTTGGCCGCTTTGCGCGCATCAGCTTGTTGTCCGAGGGCCTTATTTTGCGCGTCCTTGCTGAGATCCGGTAGTTTTGAGGGGTCTGTCTGTTGGTTTTTGATGTCGGTCTTAATCTCTTGGCCTTCTTCAATAGCTTGGGCCATGTTTACTCCAATGCCTTGAATGACCCGCGGCGATGCCTGGGGGTAAATCGGCCGAGCAAAAATTACCCCAATCAGCGTCAGGATAATAACGGCGGCGAAAACAAATTTTTTGTTTAACCGATTAGGCATAAAGACCGAGGTTTAAAAATTGGAGACCCTAAAACGAGAATTGAGTTTGGCAGGTTTTCAGAGCGCTGTCCCAGGCGGTTTTGGTTTTTTGAATGTCGCAGATGGTCTTATAAAGAGAAGTGCCGGAGATTTCATTGATGATTGAGCAGTCGGCCGATACTCCCCTGTCTGTTTGCAGGTCGCTGACCTCTTGAACCGTGTTGTTGGTCAGGTCTTGGGCTTGCTGGAAGAGTTTAGTCATATCTGTTTCATTGGAATTGATGGCGGCCTGGATCATCGGGATAACTTGAGCCCTTTTTGTTTTCATGGCGGTTTCAGCGGCTTGGGTCTTGGCTTTGGTTTCGTCGTTGGAAGCGCGCTGCTCGGCGCCATAGGTGTCAGAATAGGCCTTCACTATTTGGTTATAGTCCGCCAAAGCGGTGAAGGCGGCGGAGGACTTGGCGCTCCGGGCCTGCAATTCGGCAATTTTTTGATTGGCCTCGCTGATTCGGGAATCAATAGAAGAGAAATTATAGTCCACTTTTGAGGAAGATGTGGTGACGGAGGAAACGCCGGGAAGGCCGGTGAAGTTGTCAAGGGCGCCGGCGGTGTAGCGGGTGGTAGTTATTTTTTGATAAACAGCCGTGTCCAGTCCGGGCGCGGATAAATCGGCCGTCTCGGTAACGGTTGATTCGCAGGGGAGGTTGGTGAAATCAATATTGCAAGTGGTCTGAGTTTTAGTGGTGACGGATGAGCGGGTGACGCCGGCGGGCAAGGGGCAATTTTGGTTAATGAGGTTTTCCAGCGTGGT
>PEUE01000007.1:586-1024 GCA_002780785.1 Candidatus Portnoybacteria bacterium CG02_land_8_20_14_3_00_45_8 | reverse complement strand
AACTTGATTAAGCAGGGCCAGATTTGTTCGGTTCTCTTCTGTAACTTTGTCGGAGTTCTCTTGGTAGAGTTTTAGCGTGGTGATTAACTGCTCGCCGGCCACCTGGTCGCCGGTGGCTTGTTCAATGGATGAGGTGTTAAGGGAGCCGGTGGCTGGAGTGTCAATGCCCGAGCCGGTTTGGCCGGAGCTGCCGCCGGAGGTCTTCATCGCGGTAACGCCTTCTTTGATGACTCGGTTAATCACCGCGTCAAGAATCGCGCCCATATATTCGTTGAACTCTTTAGCGCTAAGCAGCCACTTCATATCCATGGTGGTGGCCTCGGACATTGCCTCGGCGGCGATTTTACCGGGCGTTCTGGTCTCCCACTTACTGCAGGAGCAAAGTCCATATTCATCAATCACTTCGTTTTCCTTCCATGTCCCTTCTTGCGTCATCGG
>PEUE01000007.1:173-315 GCA_002780785.1 Candidatus Portnoybacteria bacterium CG02_land_8_20_14_3_00_45_8 | reverse complement strand
AAAGTGGGGGGCGTGGCCAGCATAAAGCGCAAGCTGATGTCAAACTGCTCGCACAAAAAACCCATACCCAGATATTTTTCCACGAATTGCCCGCCGGCCTGGTCAGCCGCGTCTTTTAAAAAGCCCTGCCAGTCGGTTACAA
>PEUE01000007.1:0-147 GCA_002780785.1 Candidatus Portnoybacteria bacterium CG02_land_8_20_14_3_00_45_8 | reverse complement strand
CATTTGACAATATCGTCAACCAGCATATTGAGCAGGGTTTTGCGCAGAGCGCCCCAAGCCCACTTAAGCGCGTCTTTGATTTTGGTGTCCATTGCGGTCCATATGTCAATCTTGGCTGAAACCCAAGTGCCGACGGAGTGGTACTTT
>PEUE01000051.1 GCA_002780785.1 Candidatus Portnoybacteria bacterium CG02_land_8_20_14_3_00_45_8 | reverse complement strand
TGCCGGGGAGCATGGCGCGGCCGGCGAAGTGGCGCATTCCATCGTTGATATTTCAGATGGTCTGGAGCTGGAAGAGCTAGCGGCCAATAAATTTATAAAAAAAGAACTGGGGCTGGGGTCGCTTCAGGCCTATCAACTGGTTCAATCGGGAGATAAGCGGGCACGAGAAGTTTTTGAATCGCTGGGCAAGAATTTGGGCGTGGGTATTGCTAATATAATTAATATTTTTGATCCCGAAGCGGTGATTTTAAGCGGAGGGATTGGCGAAGCGGAAGATTTAATTTTGCCCGGCATCAAAGAGGGTATTGATAAATTTGTTACTTCGCCCGCGGCCAAGCAAGCCAAGATTTTATTTAGTCGGCTCGGCCGATTTGGCGGAGCGCTGGGCGCGGCGCTACTATTTGAGTGATGGATAATGAGTTGAGGTAAATTTTGCTATTCTAGGGCGAAACTAAGCATATTTTTCAACCCGCCTTTATCTGTATTGGCGCTAAGCGCCTAGAATAAAGAACCCACCGCCAGCCCGAGGCTGAAAAATACGCTTAGTTTCGCCGATTAGGTTCACATTAGGCGCATGAATAATATTAGGGTCTTGTCTAGGAAATTTTGATATAATGTCCTAGAAAGGCCATGAAATACAGCAAATTAAGCAATTATCAAATAAAAAAGATTTTAAAGTGTTTTTGCTTGGGTGGTGGCGGCTATGACGCCAATCGGGGCGTTATTAGCTTATTATTTTGTTTATCGTTTGGCCGGTGAGACCTTGGGGTGGCTGCTGGCCGTGGCGGCAGGCAGTTTTATTTATATTGGCGCGTCGGATTTGGTTCCAGCCACGCATAAAGAGCATAATTGGTTAAATGTCGTCTTAATGCTGGCGGGAGTTGTTTTTGTTTGGCTGTTGGGCCGCTGGATTTAATTTTGTGATATACTACCAATAGGCAGATAAAATTAATTTAAATAAATATGAGAAAGACATTTATTTGGCTGTTGGCCGCTGTCGTAATAATTTTGTTATTGGCGGCTGGCGGCTGGTGGTTTAAAAATAAAGGTCAAAAGGGCGGGTTATTGGGCGCTGCCGAAGCATTGGCTCAAGACGGCGTAATTTTGGAAGTGGTTAAGGGTCAGGTAAAAATTAGTTTTGAGGGTGAAGAAAAAACTCTAACTTCCCCGGTTGCCCAAGAAGTTGAGCCGGGCGTGATTGTTATCACGCTGGCGGGCAGTCAGGCGAATTTAGTTTTTCCCAACGGGAGCTTAGCGCGTCTGGACGAAGAAACCAGCGTTAACTTAACCGAGTTTTTTAGCGAGGCGCAATCCTCCGGCGTAAAATTGGAATTAAACTCAGGCAATCTTTGGTCGCGTGTGCAGCGGCTGTTGGACAAAGAGACCAATTATGAGGTGCAAACCGCTAACGCGGTAGCAGTGGTGAAGGGGACGATTTTTAACATGGTTTATAAAGAAGGCAAGACCAAGCTTGAAGTGTTGAGCAACAAGGTAGCGATTAAGGCCATTGATCCGCAGACCAAGCAAACGTTGGCGGGCGGAGAAGCGGAGGTGGAAACGGGCAATTCCGTGGAGATGGATACCAAAGAGCCGCCGACCGCGCAAAAACCATTAGTGATTAAAATCTTGTCGGCCGCGGATTTAGATCGGCCCTGGTTTAAAGATAATCTGGCTAAAGATAAGCAAGTTGAAGAGAAAATTAGGCAGGCCAGCGGCGGTTCGGGTGAAGTCCGCCAGCAGGATTTGAGAGAAAAAGTTTTGCCGGCGATGATGACGTTGGAGAAAAAAGATTTTTCGGACAAGCCGATTTTTGAAAAATTTATAGAACTCAAAGAAATTCGTCAGGAAAAGATAGAGAATAGAATTAAGGCCTTGGAGCAGGCGCAAGACAAGCAATCGCCATCGGTCAGCTCGGAGACCAATCCCAGCTCTATAGTCACAACAGCCAGCCCCAAGCCATTAATTAAAACGCCGTTGGTCAGCCAACCGCCGGAAGTCAAGTTAAGCGTTGCCAGTATTGACCCGGATGTAACCTACGGGCCGGGTTATCAATATACTAAAGTGACGATAAATGGTAGCGGTTTTGGTCCGTTAGCCAAGGGCTCAATTGGCGGCTTAGCTTTAACCAGTGTTAAAGTCCTTAATGCCAATACGCTGGAAGCGATGGTTTCGCCCAATCTTCAGCCGGGCGTCTATGACGTTATTTTAACCAGCGGTTTGCAGCGGGTCGTGTTATCCAAGGGTTTTGAAGTTTTGGAAGTTGAATAAGTCCAGCCATTAAAATATTTTGGTTGCATGACTCAATCGGCCAAAAGATTTACTTTTAGTTTAGCCATTAGTGTCGCTGTTGCTTTGGTGATTAGCGGCGCTTTTTGGTTGGGTGTTTTTAAAACATGGCAAACCAAATTAGCCGATAAATTATTTTTAAATCGGCCAAGCAGCGGTCAGATTGTGATAGCGGCTATTGATGAGTCAAGCTTACAGGCGCTGGGGCAGTGGCCTTGGCCGCGCGCCGTTCACGGCCAGGCAATAAAAATTATTGCTCAAGGTCAACCCAAAGCCATCGGGTACGATGTGATTTTTAGCGAGCCCTCCGGAATTGGCGTAGCTGACGATCAGGCCTTAGCCCAAGCGCTGGCTGGCTCGCCGGTAGTTTTGCCGGTTGAGGGGGCGCCGCTTCAGTTGCGTCAAAATCAGTTGCCGCTGGCGACTAAAGTAATCAGGTCAATTGAAACAATAAGTCAGCCGGCCAAGAATTTCGGCCACGTTAATGTTTTATCGGACGAGGACGGCGTGGTTAGGACCTTGCCGGTTTTTATTGACAGCGGCCAAGAAAAAATTCCGGCTATGTCTTTAGCGGTCAGCAGTTTTTATAGCGGTCAGACGATTGATGATTTAGCCAATCAAACCGGTCCGGCATTGCGTATTAATTTTATCGGGCCGCCCGGCTCTTTCAAAACCATATCTTTCAAGGATGTTTATGATGGCAAAATATCGCCCGAAGTTTGGCGCGGAAAAATTGTGCTGGTGGGAGTCACCAGCGCCGATTTGCACGATAGCCAAGCTACGCCCATGTCTTTGGGGCAGCTGATGCCCGGCGTGGAAATTCACGCCAACGCCGTTGAAACCATTATTGCTAAGAGTTTTCTTAAAGATATTAGCTCGGCCGGCGCTATCGCCATTATTTTTATTTTAAGCTTGGTCTGCGCGCTTAGTTTTTCTTTAAACCGCCGAATTTGGCTGGCGGCGCTGGGGAGCTTGGTAGCATATTTAATTTATTTGGGCGTGGCCCTATGGGCGTTTGATAAGGGACTTATTTTTAATTTAGTTTATCCCAGTTTAGCTTTTGTCGGCTCGTTGCTCGCCACGTTGAGCTATCAATATTTTTCTGAGACCAAAGAAAAACGCCACTTGCGTCAAAGTTTTCAGCATTATTTATCGCCTCATGTGATAGCAGAAATTGTTAAAAATCCGCAGCAACTTAAACTTGGCGGCCAGAAGCGTGATATGTCGGTGCTATTTTCCGACATCCGGGGCTTCACCACTTTATCGGAAAAATTGGCGCCGGAAAAACTGGTGGCGTTTTTGAATGAGTATTTTACCGCTATGACCGACATTGTGTTGAGCCGAGGCGGGGTGCTGGATAAGTTTATGGGTGATGGTTTGATGGCTTTTTGGGGCGCGCCGCAAGATATGCCCGACCACGCCCAACAAGCGTGCTGGGCGGCGCTGGAGATGAGCCAAAAATTAGCAGAGCTTAAACAGGAGTGGGCCGCTAAGGGCTTGCCGGATATCAATATTGGTGTAGGTATCAATTCGGGTCAAATGGTGGTAGGAAATATGGGTTCCAGCCAGCGTTTTGACTACACGGCGCTGGGCGATAACGTTAATTTGGGCTCACGGCTGGAGGGTTTAAACAAGCAATATCAGACCCAGATTATTATAAGTCAGTTTACTTTTGAGCGAGCGAAAGACCAGTTTAACTGCCGATTTTTGGACAAAGTAAAGGTTAAGGGTAAAGAAATCCCGGTGGAAATTTATGAATTGACGGGGCAGCGCGCCGGCAATGATATTTAGCAATCCAGGGGGTTGACTGCTAACCGGTCTTGGAGTTAAAATGGTGATTACGACTATGGCTAAAAGAATTTATTTTGACTATGCCGCTACCACGCCGGTTGACCCGGAGGTTTTTGAGATAATGAAGCCGTATTTTTTGGAAAAATTCGGCAATCCTTCGTCAATTCATCAATTTGGGCAAGAGGCGGCCAAAGCAGTGGTTGAAGCGCGTCAAAGCGTGGCCGGATTTTTGAATTGCCAGTCCGCCGAAGTTATTTTTACCAGCGGCGCGACTGAGGGCAACAATACCATTATTAGGGGTTTGGGCGTGAGCCAAAAATTGCGGCAAAATCTGGGCGGGGGAAAACCGCATCTTATCGTTTCACAAATTGAGCACGATTGCGTTTTAAATTCAGCGCGCAAACTGGAGAAAGACGGCCTAGCCGAAGTTTCATATTTACCGGTTAATCGTGATAGCTTGGTGGAAGTTAGTGAAGTGGAAAAAAATATTAAATCAAACACAATTTTAATTTCGGTGATGTATGCCAATAATGAAACCGGCGCGATTCAGCCAATAGCCGAAATTGGTCAATTATTAAAAGAATTAAATAAAAATCGGCAAAATAAAATTTCTTTTCATACTGACGCGGCTCAGGCCGTCAATTATTTGGATTGCGACAGCCGGAAATTAGGAGTTGATTTTATGACTCTTTCGGCCCACAAAATTTATGGGCCCAAAGGTATCGGGGCGCTTTTTGTCCGGCAGGGTGCGCCCTTTGAGCGATTTTTGGAAGGCGGCGAGCAGGAATTTAAAATGAGGGCCGGCACGCATAATGTTTCCGGTATTGTGGGGTTGGGAGCGGCAATAGATAAAGTTGGCCAGCTCAAATCAAAAATAAAAGATACCCAAAAATTAAGGGATAAGCTGATTGACGGCGTGCTGAAAAACATTCCCGGGTCATTTTTGAACGGCTCTCGCGAATTGCGCCTGCCCAATAATACTAATTTCCGTTTTGATGGAGTGGAGGGCGAAGCAGTTTTAATCGCGCTGGATTTGTCAGGCATAGCTATTTCTACCGGTTCGGCTTGCGCGGCCAAATCCCTTGAGCCCTCGCACGTCTTGCAGGCCATAGGACTTGAGCCGCTTGAGTCCCATAGTTCTATTCGTTTAAGCTTGGGCCGTTTTACCAGCGAAGAAGAGATTGATAAGGTTTCGGCGCTTTTGCCGGGCATTATTGAAAAACTTCGCAGCATCAGCGGAGGAGTGGGTGAGCGAATGAAGGATAAATTATTAAAGAATTTGGGTTGCTGATATGCTATACAATAAAGAAGTTATTAAACATTTCCAAAAACCCTGTAATATGGGCAAGATAAAAGACCCCGATGGCGTAGGCGAAGTTGGCAATCCGATTTGCGGCGATTTAATGAATATTTATCTTAAGATTAGTAAAAATAAAAAAGGCCAGGAGATTATTAAAGATATAAAATTTGAGACGTTGGGTTGCGTGGCCGCCATTGCGACCTCCTCTATGGTGACGGAAATGGCCAAAGGAAAAACTTTTGCTCAGGCGCTGAAAATAAAATATTCTGATGTGGCGAAGTCCCTGGGTTCTTTGCCGCCAATCAAGGTTCATTGCGCTGATTTGGCGGTTAAGGCCCTGCGCGCGGCCATTGAGGATTATAGGAAGAAATCATATTAACATATTAACATTTTAACATTTAAGCATAAGAAAAATTCGTATTTTGTTAAGATGTTAAGATGTTTTAATGTTTAAATGAATTCATGCAGATAGACAAGTTTACAATTAAAGCTCAGGAAGCCATGCGTGAGGCGCATAACTTGGCCAGCGAACGCGGGCAGACCCAGATAGATGTGCTGCACCTGGCGCTGGCTTTGTTATTACAGGACGGCGGCATAACTATCACTTTACTGGAAAAGCTGGGAGTGAGCCGAGGGTTGCTGGAAACGGAGCTGGAAAGAGAAATCACGCGGCTGCCGCGGATTTTAGGGGCGACGCCTTTTGGCCAGGTGATGTTGAGCAATGAGCTGGGACGTTTAATCAATCAAGCCGGCAAAGAGGCAAAAAATTTGGGTGACGAATATGTCTCGGTGGAGCATTTATTGTTGTCGCTTTTTGAGGCCGACAGCAAGGTGAGAGATATTTTTAAGACCTTCAATATTGATAAGCGCAGTGTTTTGACAACCTTGGAAGAAGTGCGGGGCGGACAGCATGTGACGGATATGGAACCGGAAAGTAAATATCAGGTTTTGGAAAAATACGCCCGAAATCTGACAGAGTTGGCTCGCAAAGAAAAACTTGATCCGGTGATTGGCCGCGATGAGGAAATCAGGCGAGTGATGCAAGTGTTATTGCGCCGTACTAAAAATAACCCGGTGCTTATTGGCGAAGCCGGCGTTGGTAAAACCGCCATTGTGGAAGGTTTGGCTCAGCGCGTGGTGGCGGGCGATGTGCCTGAAAGTTTAAAGAAAAGGGAGCTGATTGCTTTAGATTTGGGTTCGCTGGTAGCCGGCACCAAGTTTCGCGGCGAGTTTGAAGACCGCATTAAGGCCGTGCTTAAAGAGATTGACCGCTCGGCCGGCAAATACGTTTTGTTTATTGATGAACTTCATACTTTGGTGGGCGCGGGCGCGGCTGAGGGCGCGATTGACGCTTCTAATTTATTAAAGCCAGCTTTGGCGCGCGGCGAGCTGCACGCAGTGGGCGCCACTACGCTCAAAGAATATCAAAAATACATTGAGCGCGATCCGGCTCTGGCGCGGCGTTTCCAGCAGGTTTATGTGCAAGAGCCCACCATTGAAGATACCGTGGCCATTTTGCGGGGGCTGAAAGAAAAATATGAAGTGCATCACGGCGTGCGTATTACGGACGCAGCCATTATCGCGGCGGCCAATTTAAGCTCCCGCTATATTTCCGACCGCTTTTTACCCGACAAAGCCGTGGACTTGATTGATGAAGCGGCTTCGGCCCGGCGTTTGGAAATTGACAGCATGCCCACGGAGCTAGACCAGCAAAAACGTAAAATAATCCAATTGGAAATTGAAAAGCAAGCATTGAAAAAAGAAAAATCCAAAGAAGCTCGTTCTCAACTTCGGCAGGTGGAAAAACAATTGGCTAATTTGAAAGAGCAATCCAAGGAGATGGAGCTGCGTTGGAAAACGGAGCACGACATTATTGTTAAGATTAGCGGAGCGAAAAAGAAAATAGAGTCGTTAAAGCAGGATGGGGATATTGCCGAACGCGAGGGCAATTTGCAAAAAGCGGCCGAGATTCGTTACGGCCAGATTCCGGAGCAGGAAAAAATTGTCCGTCAGAACCAGAAGCGTTTGGTGGAAGTGCAAAAAAACCACCCGTTGCTTAAAGAAGAGATTGAGGAAGAAGATATTGCTCGCGTGGTATCGCGCTGGACTGGTATTCCGTTGCAGCGGATGCTGGAGGGCGAAATGGCCAAATTGGCTCGCATGGAAGAGGAGCTGCATAAGCGCGTGATTGACCAGGAAAGCGCCATTGCCGCGATTGCCAACGCGGTGCGTCGCGCCCGAGCCGGCATTTCGGAAGAAAAACGTCCCATCGGCTCTTTTATCTTTTGCGGGCCGACGGGTGTGGGTAAAACGGAATTGGCTAAAGCCCTGGCTGAGTTTATGTTTAATGACGAGAACGCTATTGTGCGTCTTGATATGTCAGAATATATGGAAAAGCATACTACCGCCCGTATGATCGGTTCGCCGCCCGGATATGTGGGTTACGAAGAGGGTGGACAGCTCACCGAGGCCATTCGGCGCAAACCCTATAGCGTGGTGTTGTTTGATGAGATTGAAAAAGCGCATCCGGAGGTTTTCAATATGCTGTTGCAAATTTTGGACGATGGCCGTTTAACCGACGCCAAAGGCCGTGCGGTGAATTTTAAAAATACCGTGATTATTATGACTTCAAATATCGGCAACGATATTGCCAAACGCTTTGCTCTGGGCTTTACCGACGACATAGTTAAAGAAGGGCAGCAGGAAATGAAATTAAAGATAAGTGAATCCTTGCGCGGATTTTTCAAGCCCGAGTTTTTAAACCGAGTGGACGAAACCATTATCTTTGATAGCTTAACCAAAGAAAACTTAACTGAAATTGTAGAATTGCAATTAGAACGGGTGCAAAAACGCTTAGCGGAGAAAAAAATTAAAATTAGGGTGAGCGTCAAAGCCAAAAAATTCCTGGCCGATAAGGGCTACGATTCCAATTATGGAGCGCGGCCGCTTAAACGCTTAATTCAGCAGGCGATTTTGGATGAGGTGGCCAAGCAAATTATTGACGGCCGGGTTAAAGAAGGCGACAGCATCGTGGTGGACGCGGATGAGAAGGGGATTGTTATTAAATAGTCGCTCGGAAGATGTTTTCAAAAACATAAAATCCGTTCGGCCAGCCGCCGCGAAAAACCGCTGCCGCGCCTGCCAAAGC